>NZ_JBHXFJ010000007.1:139295-176925 GCF_042722465.1 Streptomyces sp. NPDC127098 | reverse complement strand
CGACTCCTCGACGCACTCGAAGCCCACGACGCCGAAACCGCGGAACGCGTCATGATCGACCACGTCCGCGCCAGCGGCACCTACCGCGCCCGGGGGTGGAGGCAGCTGTGAACTCCCCGCGGGAGGCGGCGGATCACCCGGCCGACCGGGCAGCGGACATGGAGGCGGGTGCGCGGGGAGGACCTCGCTCACTCCCCGCGCACCCGCGGCTCGGTGGGACCGCCGGCTACTGGAGCCAGCGGTGGCGGTCGACGATCGGCAGCCGGGCCCAGGCGCCGCCCAGGCCCCAGACCCGCCCGGCCGAGCAGGCGGCGAGGACCACCATGACGACGGCGTAGACGACGTGCTGGTCCACCAGGGGGTTCGGCGACATGCTGGGCGAGCCGTCGGAGAGGTGACGGGCCGGCGGGAACTGGCTGAGCCAGAGGAAGAGCATCATCAACGAGCCGGCCACGGCGGTGACCCGCAGGCCGACGCCGGCTACCAGCGAGGCGCCGAGGCCGAACAGGCCCGCCATGTAGAGCCAGTCGACCCAGACGTCGCCGGCCCAGGAGTGGAAGGTGGTCTCGAGGGGCCCGGCGGAGACACCGGCGAGATAGCCGCCGGCCGGCGAGCCGCCACTGGTCCAGGAGTTCTCGGCCGGGGTGGCGTACCCCCAGCCGAACGCCTTGTCGAGAAAGGCCCACAGGAAGATCACGCCGGTGGCGACGCGCAGCACGGCCAGCGCCCTGGCGGCCGCGGTGGACAACGGGGGACCGGTCTCCGGCCGCCGGACCGCGCGCTTCGAGGCTCCCGTGCGATGGGACTGCTGAACGGCCATCTCGTCTGCTCCTCATGTGGGGGACCGCGCGCCGCCCCGATCGCCTCAGTGCGCGCCGGCCGGGGCGACCTGGCCGCGGCCCTGCTCGGCCTGGTCTTCGGGGTACGAGAACCGCCGCCGGGTGGTGACCGCCTCACACCCCTGCGGGATGCTCGACGGTCGACTTGGGAGCGCTCCCACCCGGCGGCGGCAGCCCATATGGTCCGGCGTCGCCATGGACTCGTCAATGGCTGCGCCGTACCTGTTTTCCTACGAGAGGTGAACGGTTCACCACCTCATGCGCCGCATCCGTCCCGGGTGACGCCGGTTCCCGTCGGCGACGTCACCCGGGACGGAGTCCGCCCCTGGGCTGCTCGTCCCTGCAGCCTGGAGGCGGGCGGCACCCGCTGCCCACCGGACACCCCCTCCCGCAGGGGGCCCGGAGCGGCTGACACCACGGCGGGAAGCGGGGGTTCACGATCGACGGGCGGGCGGCGGCGCCACGGCTGACGCCGCCGCCCGCTCACAGATCCACTCCCCGGCTCCGCCGGTTGAAGGCGCTCAGCCTGTTGACTTCTCGAATCCAGCTCCTGAGGAGCGGACGGCGGTCCTCGCCGTGCTCGGCGTTCGACCGCGGGGAGGACTCCGCGGCCTTCTCTGTCCCGTGCCCAGCGGGTGGCTCCCCGGCGGGCGGCGGCGAACCGCCGAGCCAGGAGGGGCGAGGCACGGCCGGAATGCCCTTGGGGGGTGGCATGTGTGCGGCCCTTCTCGATCCTTGGTCATCGGTACGAGAAACCCCGCCGGGCGAGTCGGCGCCCATACCTCGAGCGGTGATGGGAGCGCTCCCACCCGGCGGTGATGTTCCTCATACTGGAAGGAGTCGTCGGTCGCGTCAACACTTGGCGCGTTCCTTTTTTCAATCGAGGACCGACGCGGAGCCGCCATCGCGGCTCCGCTGCCCGCAAGCGGTGAAGGAGCGGGGGGCGGGAGGGGCCGCCGGGCGGCGCCCGACGACCCCTCCGCCTTCGACCGCTGAACCCACGGCCCCCCGAACGCCGGGGTCACGCCGCCTCCGAGCGGCTCCCCGCTGCTCCGCCGGGCGCGGCCTGGCGTTCCGCAGCCTGCTGCCGCTGAAGCCGAGGGTGCTGCCGACCACCGCGCCCCAGAAGCCTGTCAAGTACGCGCGGTTGGATCCCGGCGCTCCGGTGCAGGGCGAACAGGTCGCCCACCGGTTCAGGCGGCCCAGTGGTTCAACGTTTTCTGTCGCCACCACGGCGTGGTCGGATCGGCCCGGGTGGCGGTGGGCACGAGACCCAGGCCACGGCACGCGGGCAGTCGCGTGGGAACCAGTGGTCCGGGGCACGGTCCGCGTCCACCGCCCACACGGAGGGCCCAGGCTGTCCGGGGGTGGTCCCCGCCCGGGTCTGAAGAGCGTGATGGTCGGTCCTCCGAGAATGTGCAGGACCTCGTCGGGGCCGGGCGCGTGCACGGTTTTCTACCGGGCGGACGCCGCGCGTCGCGCCGGGGATTCCGGTGAGCCCGGCACGCGCTCGGCGCGCCGCGCGGCCGATCCCGTACGCCCGTGCGACGGTCGAAGAGACGCGCCCCACTCCCCCGCCTCCCGCCCCTCGAACCGCACGTCAGTCACCGTTCTCGGCCACTGACGCAATCCGCTCGGGCGCCGGGAAAACCCGTTGCGTTTCGCCCGGCGGCTTCAGGACCCTTGCCAGGTTGCCCAGTTCCACCGCACCGACTCTGGGATGTCATGCAGATTCGCGACCTTCCGCATTCCGACCCCGGCGACCCGGACGTAGGGTCCGGCTTCCGCTTCCTGGTCTGGCTGTTCCGGCGCCAACTCGGCGGCCAGGCCAGGGCCATGGGCTGGGGTGTCCTGCACATGGCCTCGATCGCGATGCTGCCGATCTTCATGGGCATGGCGGTGGACGCCGTGGTGGACGAGTCGGGCCGCCGCCTGGTCACCGCGGGCCTCGTGATGCTGGCCATCACCCTCGTGATGGCCAGCGCCGACACCATGCTGCACCGCACCGCGGTGACCAACTGGATCACCGCGGCCGCCCGGGTGCAGCAGTTGCTCGCCCGTCGCACCGCGGAACTCGGCGGTGTGCTGACCCGCCGGGTGGCCGCCGGCGAGGTGGTCAAGGTCTCCACCGGGGACGTGGAGCGGATCGGCTGGTTCGTCGAGTCCTTCTCCCGGTTCGCCGCGGCCGTCGTGGTGACGCTGGGCGTGTGCGTCGGGCTCGTCGTCTACGAACCGCGGATCGGGCTGCTGGTGCTGGCCGGGATCGCGGCGGTGTGCCTGAGTGTCTGGCCGCTGCTGCCGGCCGCGACCCGCCGGGCCGACCAGGAGCGCAGCAGGTCGGGGTGGGCGACGGAGCTCGCCTCGGACACCGTGGCCGGGCTGCGGGTGCTGCGCGGCATCGGCGGCGAGGAGCTGTTTCTCGACCGGTACCGCAGGGCCTCCCAGGAGGTGCGCCGGGCCTCGGTGCGCAACGCCAGGATGTGGTCGCTGATCGACGCCGTCCAGGTGGTGATGCCGGGGCTGCTGATGATCGCGGTGGTCTGGCAGGGGGTCGGCCTCGCCCGTGAGGGTCGGCTCGGCGCCGGCGAGCTCGTCACGGTCTACGCGGCCGTCAGCTTCCTGCTGTTCCCGCTGCGGCTGTTCCAGGAGGCCGCGATGGCGTTCACCTTCTCCCGGCCCTCGGCCAAGCGGGCGGTGCGGGTGCTCGGCCTGCGGCGGGAGCGGGCGGACGGTGCGGCGTCCTCGGACGGGCCGCTCACCGGCGACCTGTGGGACCCGGCCACCGGCCTCTTCGCGGCGCGGGGTCGGCTGACCGCCGTGGTGTGCGGCGATCCGGACTTCGCGGAGCGGCTCGCGGCGCGGCTCGGCGGGCACCCGGCCAGGGCGGAGGGCGAGCCCTCGGCCCAGCTCGGCGGCACCCCGCTCGACGAGGTCCCGTTGGCGGCGGCCCGGGAGGCGGTGCTGGTGCAGGACAAGGACCCGGTGCTGTTGTCCGGCACGCTGGACGAGTTGCTGACCGTGCCGGCTTCCGGCCGGGTGTCGGCCGAGGCGGCGCTGGGCGCGGCCCAGTGCCAGGACGTGCTGACGGCGCTCGGCCAGACGTCCGCCGACGGCGAAGGGGACCCGATGCGGGCCCGGATCACGGAGCGGGGCCGGTCGCTGTCCGGCGGGCAGCGGCAGCGCCTGGCGCTGGCCAGGTCGCTGATCACCGATCCCGAGGTGCTGGTGCTCGACGAGCCGACCTCGGCGGTGGACGCGCACACCGAGGCGAGGATCGCCGAGGGCCTGGGCGCGCTGCGCGCGGACCGCACCACCGTGGTGTTCACCTCGAGCCCGCTGCTGCTCGACCGCGCGGACGAGGTGGTCTTCGTGCACAACGGGAAGGTGTCGGTGGCGGGGCCCCACCGCGAGCTGCTGACCAGCACGGCCGAGTACCGGGCGGTGGTGACCCGGGAGCCGGAGGGCCCTGGGTCCGAGACCCTCGCCGATCCGGCGCGGTCGATGGACGCCGACCCCCTTTCCGACCTTGCCGAGGAGAACGCATGATCGGCGTCAAGCCGCCCGAGTACGATCCCGCCTCCACCGAGCACGTGACGACGTTGCCGGTGGCCGGGCGGGCGACCGTCCGCGCCTACGTCCGTGAGCTGTCCCGGCGGCACCGGCGGGCCTTCCTCGGGCTGGTGGCGGTGAACTCGGTCGCGGTCCTCGCCTCCCTGGTCGGGCCCTACCTGCTGGGCGGTCTGATCCAGGACCTGGCCGACGGCGAGCGCGAGCCGCGGCTCGGGCAGACCATCGCGATCTTCGCCGCGGCGCTGGTGGTGCAGGCCTTCTTCGTCCGCATGGTGCGGCTGCGCGGCGCGATACTGGGCGAGCGGATGCTGGCGGACCTGCGGGAGGACTTCCTGGTGCGCTCGGTGGGGCTGCCGCCCGGGGTGCTCGAGCGGGCCGGCACCGGCGATCTGCTGGCCAGGATCAACACGGACGTCGACCGGCTGGCCAAGGCGATGCGCGAGGCGGTGCCGCAGATGGCGATCGCCGTGGTCTGGGCGGCGTTGGTGTTGGCGGCCATAGTGTTCACGGCGCCACCGCTCGGGCTGAGCGTCGTGCTGGCGGTACCGCTGCTGGTGGCGGTCTGCGTCTGGTATTTCCACCGGGCGCCCGCGGGCTACCGCTCCGAGGCGGCGGGCTACGCGGCGGTGGCGGCGGCGCTGGCCGAGACGGTGGACGCGGGGCGGACGATCGAGGCGCACCGGCTGGAGCGGGAGCGGATCGCGCTCTCCGACCGGCGGGTCAAGGAGTGGACCGCGTGGGAGCGGTACACGCTGTGGCTGCGCTCGGTGCTGATCCCGACGATCAACGTCTACCACGCGATGATCCTGGCCGGGGTGCTGCTGATCGGTGGGTGGTTCACGCTCCAGGGCTGGATGACGGTGGGTCAGCTGACCACCGGGGCGTTGCTGGCGCAGATGCTGATCGAGCCGGTGGGGATGATCCTGCGCTGGCTGGACGAGCTCCAGGTGGCGCAGGTGTCGCTGGCCCGGCTGGTCGGGGTCCGGGAGGTCGAGGACGGCGGGGGCGACGCGTCGATCGTGCCGGACGGTCGGGAGCTGGCGGCGGAGCGGGTGCGGTTCGGCTATCTGGCCGGCTCCGACGTGCTGCACGGGGTGTCGCTCGGGGTGCCGCCCGGCACCCGGATGGCGCTGGTGGGTCCGTCGGGCGCGGGCAAGTCGACGCTCGGGCGGCTGTTGGCCGGGATCTACGCGCCGCGGACCGGCGAGGTGACGCTGGGCGGGGCCAGGCTGGCGGGGATGACCGCGGAGCGGGTGCGCGAACAGGTGGCCCTGGTGAACCAGGAGCACCACGTGTTCGTGGGGCCGCTGCGGGACAACCTGCTGCTGGCCAGGACGGACGCCACGGACGCCGAGCTGTGGGCCGCGCTGGGCGCGGTGGACGCGGCGGAGTGGGCGCGGGCGCTGCCCGAGGGGCTCGACTCCCAGGTCGGGTCCGGCGGGTTGTCGGTCACTCCGGCGCAGGCGCAGCAGATAGCGCTGGCGAGGCTGGTGTTGGCGGACCCGCACACCCTGGTGCTCGACGAGGCGACCTCGCTGCTCGATCCCCGGGCGGCCCGGCACCTGGAGCGCTCGCTGGCCCGGGTGCTGGAGGGGCGGACGGTGATCGCGATCGCCCACCGGCTGCACACGGCGCACGACGCGGACGTGATCGCGGTGGTGGAGGACGGCCGGATCAGCGAGCTGGGCAGCCACGACGAACTGGTGGCCGCCGGCGGTGCCTACGCGGCGCTGTGGCGCTCCTGGCACGGCTGAGACGCGGGGACCGGGCGGCGGGTGAGGCCGCCGCCCGGCGGGGCCGACGGGTCAGGCCGCCAGTACGACGGCTCCCACGCCGCCGGCGGCCCCCAGCACCATGAAGACGGGCATCAGCACCTTGCTCTCCACCCAGGCGCCAGCCCGGAACCGCATGAACGAGGGGGTGCCCAGGGGGTACCAGCGCCTGCCGGCGATGGGCAGCGGCCAGAGCATCGGGCAGCCGGAGACGGTCACGGCGTCGCCGAGGGTGTGGACGATGGAACCGACCACGATGGGGACGCCCAGCCACATGTAGGGCTCGTCGTTGAACAGCCAGTTGGCGCCGTTGCCGGGCTCGTCGAGGACGCCGGCGAGTATCCAGGCGCTGGTTGCGCCGAGGAGCCAGACCAGGACGTCGCTGGAGACCCGCGCCATCCGCCACAGCAGGCCCTCCACGGCGAGCACCAGGTGGACGAAGAGGGTGACGAGGACGGCCCAGCGACCCCAGGCGATGGCGGCCAGGGAGAATCCGGTGCCGACCAGCACGGCCCAGATCCAGGTGTGGGTGAGCGTGCGGTGGCCGCCGGTGCGGCGCCGCTCGCCCTTGCCCCGGGTGGCGTTGTAGACGGACTCGGAGAGCTTGTCGATGACGCCGGCCAGGGCCTTGGAGATCGGCCCGAAGGCCCGGGATATGGTGGCCGACTTCGTGTCGAGGTCGGGGGCGAGCGCGGCGCCGGCGCAGATCAGGGTGCCCACCACGAGCACCGGCCAGGGCATGGCGTTGTCGGCCGCCGCGCAGGCGGCTCCGATGCCCAGCCAGGCCATCGCCCCCGACAGTGAGTGTGCCGGTCCCATCATGGCCGTCCCCGCCCCTTCTTCACTTGCCCCCGGCCCAACGTAACGGTGTGGCACCGTGGTTGTCGGGGTATCGCGCCGATCGATCACTGCTCTCGGCGGGACAGCGTAGTGCCTCGTGATCTTCCCGGGAGCGGCCGGTTCCCCTTCGGGGGTCGGGTGCGGGCAGTATGGGACGGTGACCCTTATCGATCAGATGCCGGCGGACAGCGATCCCGATGCCCTCTTCGACGCGTTCTCGTCGTGGACCCGTGAACGGGGGATCACCCTGTACCCGGCGCAGGAGGAGGCGCTGATCGAGGTCGTGTCCGGCGCGAACGTCGTCCTGTCCACGCCGACGGGCTCGGGCAAGTCGCTGGTGGCGGCCGGGGCGCACTTCGCGGCGCTGGCCAGGGACGAGGTGACGTTCTACACGGCGCCGATCAAGGCCCTGGTCTCCGAGAAGTTCTTCGACCTGTGCAAGATCTTCGGCACCGAGAACGTCGGGATGCTGACCGGGGACGCCTCGGTCAACGCGGACGCGCCGGTGATCTGCTGCACCGCCGAGGTGCTGGCCTCCATCGCGCTGCGGGACGGCGCGGAGGCCGACGTCGGCCAGGTGGTGATGGACGAGTTCCACTTCTACGCGGAGCCGGACCGGGGCTGGGCGTGGCAGATCCCGCTGCTCGAACTGCCGCAGGCGCAGTTCGTCCTGATGTCCGCGACGCTGGGTGACGTGTCGCGGTTCGAGGAGGACCTGACGCGGCGCACCGGGCGGCCGACGGCGGTGGTGCGCTCGGCGACCCGGCCGGTGCCGCTGAGCTACGAGTACCGGACGACGGGCCTCACGGAGACCCTGACCGAGCTGCTCGAGACGCGCCAAGCCCCGGTCTACATCGTGCACTTCACGCAGGCCCAGGCGGTGGAGCGGGCGCAGGCGTTGATGAGCATCAACATGTGCACCCGGGCGGAGAAGGACGAGATCGCCGCGCTGATCGGGAACTTCAGGTTCACCACCAGGTTCGGGCGGAACCTGTCGCGGTACGTCCGGCACGGCATCGGGGTGCATCACGCGGGGATGCTGCCGAAGTACCGGCGGCTGGTGGAGAAGTTGGCGCAGGCGGGCCTGCTGAAGGTGATCTGCGGCACCGACACGCTGGGCGTCGGGGTCAACGTGCCGATCCGCACCGTGCTGTTCACCGCGCTGACCAAGTACGACGGCAGCCGGGTGCGGGTGCTGCGGGCGAGGGAGTTCCACCAGATCGCGGGGCGGGCCGGACGGGCCGGCTTCGACACCGCGGGCTTCGTGGTGGCACAGGCGCCGGAGCACGTGGTGGAGAACGAGAAGGCGCTGGCGAAGGCGGGTGACGATCCCAAGAAGCGGCGCAAGGTGGTGCGCAAGAAGCCGCCCGAGGGGTTCGTGAACTGGGGTCAGAACACCTTCGAGCGGCTGATCGCCGCCGAGCCGGAGCCGCTGACCTCGCGGTTCCGGGTCACGCACGCGATGCTGCTGTCCGTCATCGCCCGGCCGGGCAACGCGTTCGAGGCGATGCGGCGGCTGCTGGAGGACAACCACGAGCCGCGCCGCCAGCAGCTGCGGCACATCAGGCGGGCGATCGCCATCTACCGCTCGCTGCTCGACGGCGGCATCGTGGAGCGTCTTGAGCAGCCGGACGCGCAGGGGCGCATCGTGCGGCTGACGGTCGACCTGCAGGCGGACTTCGCGCTCAACCAGCCGCTGTCGACGTTCGCGTTGGCCGCGTTCGAACTGCTGGACCCGGAGTCGCCCTCCTACGCGCTGGACATGGTGTCGGTGGTGGAGTCGACGTTGGACGATCCCCGGCAGATCCTGGCGGCCCAGCAGAACAAGGCGCGGGGCGAGGCCGTGGCGGCGATGAAGGCCGACGGGGTCGAGTACGAGGAGCGGATGGAGCGGCTGGCGGACATCACCCATCCCCGGCCGCTGGACGAGCTGTTGTTCCACGCGTTCGGCCTGTACCGCAAGAGCCACCCGTGGGTGAGCGATCATCCGCTCTCCCCGAAGTCGGTGGTCAGGGACATGTACGAGCGGGCCATGACGTTCTCCGAGTTCGTGTCGCACTACGAGCTGGCGCGCACGGAGGGGATCGTGCTGCGCTATCTGGCCGGCGCCTACAAGGCGCTGGAGCACACCGTGCCCGACGACCTGAAGTCCGAGGACTTCCAGGACATCGCGGCCTGGCTGGGCGAGATGGTCCGCCAGGTCGACTCCAGCCTGCTCGACGAGTGGGAGCAGTTGGCCAACCCCGAGGTCGAGGACGCCGAGGAGGCGCGGGAGCGGGCGGACCAGGTGAAGCCGGTGACGGCCAACGCCCGGGCCTTCCGGGTGCTGGTGCGGAACGCGATGTTCCGCAGGGTGGAGCTGGCCGCTCTGGACCGGATCGAGGAGCTGGGCGAGCTGGACGCCGAGTCGGGCTGGGGCGCCGACGCCTGGGCCAGCGCGCTGGACGGCTACTGGGAGGAGTACGACGAGCTGGGCACCGGGCCCGAGGCCAGGGGGCCGCGCCTGCTGCAGATCGAGGAGCGTCCAGAGGACGGCCTCTGGCGGGTGCGGCAGACGTTCCACGACCCGGCGGGGGACCACGACTGGGGGATCTCGGCCGAGGTGGACCTGACGGCCTCGGACGCCGAGGGCCGGGCGGTGATCAAGGTCCTGGAGGTCGGCCAGCTCTGAGCCGGAGGCTGGCCGGCGGCCGAGACCTGGCGTCTCGCAGCGCGAGCTCGAGCCCGCGTACGTACCAGCGGGCCTCGTCCGGCGCGGCCGCGGTCAGCAGCTCCTGGAAGGCCCGCTGGCGGAAGCCGGGCGGCGGCGGGTCCGCCAGCGCCGGGCGGAGCCGTCGCAGCAGGGCCCGCTCGCGCGGCTCCGGCACCCGCCGCAGGAGCAGCGGCGGCTCGAGCACGGCGGCGAAGACCGCGGCCCGCCGCCAGGGCTCGGTGGTGCGGCGGACCAGCTCGGCGGTGCGCCGGGTGCGCCAGCGGCGGGGGCGCCAGTCCTCGCCCCGGCTCAGCGCGCGGCGCAGCCCCTCCGGGATCGGGCCGCCGAGCAGCCGGGACTCCCGGGCGGCGAAGAGCCGCAACTCGGCGGCCGGATACCACCAGGTGACGATGTGCAGCGGGCTGATGCGGAACTCCGCGGGGCTGAAGCAGCCGCCCCTGGCCAGCCGGGCGAAGCGGGAGGGGCTGACGTCCAGCAGGGCCGCGCCGTCCGAGGCGCTCACGAGCCGGGGGCCGGGAGCTCGCCCGGCGGTCCACGCGGCCGGCCCGCGGGGGGCCTCGGACGGGTTCGGGTGGGTCCTGGGAGTCGGGAGCGGGAAGGTGGCCATCGGGTCTCCTGGTGGCGCGGCAACTACTCTACGTGACCAGAGTAGGCACCCAACCCCGAGAAGGCAACCCTGTGTAGCAATTCGATCTCGGTGAGTGAACGATTCGGCAGCGCCGGCCGCCCCCTCAGAAGTCCCTGGCCGCTAGGCCCATGTGCTCACCGACCTTGTTCACCAGCAGGGTCATCTCGTACCCCACCTGCCCGATGTCGGCATCGGCGCCGGCCAGCACGCACAGGCAGCTGCCGTCCCCGGCGGCCGTCACGAAGAGCACGCCGTCGTCGAACTCGATCATCGTCTGCCGCACCCCCCCGCTCCCGAAGTGCTCCCCGACCCCCCTGGCCAGGCTGTGCAGGCCGGAGGAGACCGCGGCCAGATGCTCGGCGCTGCTCCGCTTCAGGCCCCGGCTGACCGAGGTGACCAGTCCGTCGCTGGACAGCAGCAGCACGTGCCGCACGCGCGGCAGACGCTGCGCCAGGTCGTCCAACAGCCAGTCGAGCGTGGTGCTCAGTGCCATCCCCAGCTCCCCCTTCTCGTAAGGCGACTGCTGTGTCAGCCTTCCCCAGTACGAGGCCGTCGGCAACCATTCATGCCGTACCGCTATCCGGAAGGGACCGTACCGTTTCCCGTGGTCGGCCGCGCCACCGGGTCTCCGTAGGGCGCCCGACCGCGCGCGGGCGACGGTGCCGGCCGGCGGCGGGCACGCTCAGCCGCCCAGCTCCTTGCGGCCCGCCCGGCGCAGCCGACGCCGCTGCGCGGGGTCCAGCAGCAGGTAGGCGGCCGCCGGGACGCCCACCATCACCAGCAGCGCGATCCAGAAGTTCGTGAGGATCCAGAGCAGCAGCCCCACGCCGACCGCCCCCACCGCGACCTTGGCACCACGGGACATCTCGCCACCTCCTCGATTCGGACGGCCCAGCGGCCGCCCGCTTGATGAACGTGTATCCAGTGTGCTCCGTTCCGCCCGGTTCTCCCCGGCCGGAACGCGCGAGCCCGGCCCGCCCCCCGACGGGCCGGTTCCACGTCTCCCCCCTACCGCCGCTTCGCGGCCCGCAGCGGGGCGCCGACCCGGTGCATGTGGCCGAGCGCCTGGCGGTAGGAGTCGAGCAGGCCGGTCTCGGCGTAGGAGACGCCGATCTCCCGGCAGTAGTGGCGCACCAGCGGTCGGGCCAGGCGCAGGTGGGGCCGCGGCATGCTGGGGAAGAGGTGGTGCTCGATCTGGTAGTTGAGGCCGCCCATCAGCCAGTCGGTGACCGGCCCGCCGCGCACGTTGCGGGAGGTGAGCACCTGCCGGCGCAGGTGGCCCCAGCGCTCGTCCGGGTCCGGCATCTCCATGCCCTTGTGGTTCGGCGCGAAGACGGAGCCCAGGTGCAGGCCGAAGAGCGCCTGGTGGATCAGGGCGAAGACGGCGGCCTTGCCCGGCGACATCGCGGTCAGCAGCAGCGCGGCGTAGCCCAGGAAGTGCGCGGCGAGCAGCAGCGCCTCGGCAGTGCGGGCCCGGCCCTGCCGCTCCCAGCCCGCGGCGGAGAGCACCATGCGGACGCTGGCGACCTTCAGGGCGATGCCCTCGAGCAGCAGCAGCGGGAAGAAGAGCCTGGCCTGGTGGCGGGTGAGCCAGCGGCCGAAGCCGACCCGCTTCTCCGCCTGGTGCTCGGCCCACACCATGACGCCGACGCCGACGTCCGGGTCCTTGTCCAGGTGGTTGGGGTTGGCGTGGTGCCGGTTGTGCTTGTCGTTCCACCACGCCGAGCTCATCCCGAGCAGCAGGTTGCCGTGGATGAGCCCGAGCAGCCGGTTGCGGCGGCGGGTGCGGGCGATCTGGGCGTGGCCCGCGTCGTGACCGTAGAAGGCGGTGCGGGTGGAGAAGAGGGCCAGTGGCACGGCGAGCAGCAGGGTCCACCAGGTGTCGCCGGTGACCAGCACGCAGGCGACCACGGCGGCCAGGGCCAGCGCGTTGACGGTCATGCCCGCCGCGTACCAGCCGCGGCGGCGTTCCAGCAGCCCCTGCCCCTTGATCTGCCGCAGCAGCGGCGGGAACTCGGCCTCGGACCCGCCGGCCGTTCCCGGGTCGGTCGAGCGCTGGATGGTCGGTGCCGGCGATGGGCTCATGGGGTCTCCGCGGAAGTCGATGACAACGCCCCTCACGCTAGGAAGCGCCGGACGCGCCGACCATGGCCGCAGCCCCCGGGTGGGGGTGTACCTAGCCCCCCTGCCGGGGCTGGGGTTGCCCGCCGGCGCGGCGGCCCCGCGCACGTTTCGGGTTCGGGCCGCGGATGGGGTAGCCTCTGCGGCGCACCATGACTAGTCAAATTTGAGGAGACACCGCGCTGTGACCGCGAACCCGGCGTCACCCGCCCAGATCTCCGCACTCGCCGGCCATGCCGCCGTCTTCCTGCCGGACGACCCGCCCCGGGCGTCCCGGATCGCGTTCTTCGAGCTCCTCGACCCCGAAGAACCGTCCGGCCTCTCCCCCGCCCTCCGCGAGCTGCCGGTCGAGCCGGTGATGGTGGCCGTCCCGCACGGCCAGGACGGCGCCGTGCGGCCCCGCACGGTCGAGGCCGTGCTCCTGCCGGTGCGCGCCGCGTTGCCCGTGCTCACCAGGGCCCGGGCCGCCGGCGCCGGCGGCACCGCGGCCTACTGGGGGGCCGCCGCCGTGCTGGCCCTGCAACTGGCCGCCAGGGGGCGGTTGTTGCCGGGCCTGAGCCCGACCGACCACGACGCCTGGCGGCTCGGCCCACTGGACGCCGCCGACGCGACCCGGCTGGCGGAACTGGCCGCCGCGATACCCCCGCTGGCCCGCGCCGTGCCGCTGCGCGCCCCGGACGACGGAGCCCCCGGGACTCCGCTGCTGCCCCGCCCCGAACCGCTGCTGCGCGCCTTCCTCGACGCCGTCGCCGACACCCTGCCGCGTACCCCCGCCGCCGCGCTGGCGGCCGGCGGACCGGCCTTCGCCGCCGACGCGCCGCAACGGCTCCCCGGGCAACGGCCCTGGGCCACCGCGGTCGCCGCCGGCCACGACGCGGGCGTCCGTGTCTCGCTCCGCGTCGAGACGATGGCCCACGCCCGCGACGCGGCCCCCGGGTTCCGCGCCGTGGTCCAGCTGCACAGCCTGGCCGACCCGACCGTGGTCGCCGACGCGGCCGAGCTGTGGGCCGGAGCCTCACCCGCCACCGCCGCCTTCGGCCCGCGCGCCCGCACCGACGCGCTGCTCACCCTGCGCCGCGCGGCGGCCGCCTGGGAGCCGCTGCGGTCGCTGCTCGGCGCGGCGGTGCCGGACGCCGTCGACCTCGCCGACGAGGACCTTGCCGAGCTGCTCGACGTCGCTACCGCCCGCGCCCTCCAGGCCGCGGGGGTGGAGGTGCACTGGCCGCGCGACCTGGTGCGGCGGCTCACCGCCCGCGCGGTGGTCGGCGGCGGCGACGGCCGGGCACGGTCCGAGTCGGCGGCGCCCTCCGCGCTCTCGCCCGACGCCCTGTTCGCCTTCGACTGGCGCTTCGCCCTCGGCGACACCCAGCTCACCCGCGCGGAGCTCGACCAACTCGCCGAGGCCGGCCGACCGTTGGTGCGGCTGCGCGACCAGTGGGTGATGGTCTCCCCCGACGAGCTGCGCCGTGCCAGGGAGCGCCGGGACCGCAAGGTGACCGCCCTGGACGCGCTGGGCGCCGTCCTCACCGGCAGCGCCGAGGAGGACGGCGAGCGGTTCGAGGTGGCGGCGGTCGGCCCGCTGGCGGCGCTGCGGGACCGGCTGGCGGATCCGGAGGCCGGTGACCGCGAACCGGTCGTCCAGCCCCCGGCGCTCGCCGCCACCCTGCGCGACTACCAGCTGCGCGGACTGGGCTGGCTGCACCGGATGACCTCGCTGGGGCTCGGTGGCTGTCTCGCCGACGACATGGGCCTCGGCAAGACGATCACGCTGATCGCCCTCCACCTGCACCGGCAGCTCACCCCGGCCACCGCGGGGCCCACCCTGGTGGTCTGCCCGGCCTCGCTGCTCGGCAACTGGCAGCGGGAGATCGAGGCCTTCGCGCCGGGCACCCCGGTGCGCCGCCACCACGGCCCGGCCCGGGACCTCGGCGACCTGGCCCCTGGCGAGTTCGTGCTGACCACCTACGGCACGATGCGGCTCGACGCCGCCCGGCTCGCCGAGGCCACCGACTGGTCCCTGGTGGTCGCCGACGAGGCGCAGCACGTCAAGAACCCGTTCTCGGCGACGGCGCGGGAGCTGCGGACCATACCGGCGCGGGCCAGGGTGGCGCTGACCGGCACCCCGGTGGAGAACAACCTCACGGAGCTGTGGGCCATCCTCGACTGGACGACCCCCGGCCTCCTCGGCCGCCTCACCACCTTCCGCACCCGCTACGCCGACGCCGTGGAGAGCGGCACCGACCCGGCGGCGGCGGACCGGCTCGCCCGGCTGATCAGGCCGTTCCTGCTGCGGCGCCGCAAGAGCGACCCGGGCATCGCGCCCGAGCTGCCGCCGAAGACGGAGACCGACCGCGCCGTCGCGCTCACCGTGGAGCAGGCCGGCCTGTACGAGGCGGAGGTGCGCGAGGGCCTGGCCGCCGTCGCCGGTACCGGTGGCCTCGCCCGCCGGGGCCTGGTGATGAAACTGCTCACCTCGCTCAAGCAGATCTGCAACCACCCCGCGCAGTACCTCAAGGAGACAGAGCCGCGGCTGCCCGGCCGCTCGGGGAAGCTGGAGCTGCTCGACGAGCTGCTCGACACGATCCTGGCCGAGGGCGCGAGCGTGCTGGTCTTCACCCAGTACGTGCGGATGGCACGGTTGATCGAGCGTCACCTGGCGGACCGTGGGGTGCCGAGCCTGCTGCTGCACGGCGGCACCCCGGTGCCGCGCCGCGAGGAGCTGGTGCGGGCCTTCTCTGCCGGCGAGGCGCCGGTCTTCCTGCTGTCCCTCAAGGCGGCCGGCACCGGGCTCAACCTGACCAGGGCCGAGCACGTGGTGCACTACGACCGCTGGTGGAACCCGGCCGTCGAGGACCAGGCCACCGACCGCGCCTACCGGATCGGGCAGGACCGGCCGGTGCAGGTGCACCGGCTCATCGCCGAGGGCACCGTCGAGGACCGGATCGCGCGGCTGCTGCACCGCAAACGAGCCCTGGCGGACGCCGTCCTGGGCGCCGGCGAGGGCGCGCTCACCGAACTCAGCGACGCCGAGCTCGCCGACCTCGTGGCCCTGCGCGGCCCCGGCGGGACCGAGGAGGACGAACGATGAACGGCGCTCCCCACGACGCTTCCGACGACGTTCCCGACGAGGCTTCCGGCGGCACGTCCGGCGATGTGGGCGAGGAGCTGGTCTTCGCCGCGCTGCCGCCGGTCGGCGGCCGGGGCTTCGCCACCACCTGGTGGGGCAGGAGCTGGCTGAAGGCACTGGAGGACACCGCGTTGGACACCGCCCGGCTCCGGCAGGGCCGGCGGGCCGCGCGCGGCGGCGCGGTCGGCGCGGTCTCGGTGCGTCCCGGGCGGCTGACGGCGGTGGTGCGGGCCGAGGACGGCGTGCCGTACCGCTCGGACGTGCTGCTGCGTCGACTGACGGACGCCGACTGGGACCGGCTGCTACGCACGGTGGCCGGCGAGGCGGGGCACCTGGCGGCGCTCCTCGACCGGGACATACCGAAACGGCTGGTGGCGGACGCGCAGGCGGCGGGCGTCGACCTGTTGCCGGGCATCGGTGACCTCGAACCGGAGTGCGAGTGCGGCGAGTGGGACCACTGCGCGCACACGGCGGCGCTCTGCTACCAGGTGGCGCGGCTGCTGGACGCCGACCCCTTCCTGCTGTTGCTGCTGCGCGGGCGCGGGGAGCGAGAGCTGACCGACGAACTCCAGCGACGCAGCGCGGCGCACGCCGAGCCCGGCCCGCACGCCGCCGCGCGACGGGCGCCCGAGGGTGAGCCGGCGGCCGCCGTCTGGGCCCGGGCGGCGGCGCTGCCGCCGCTGCCCGAGCCGCCGCCGGCCGTGGAGCGGCCCGGGACGGTCCCCTCGCTGCGCACGGATCCCCCGGCCGGGGACGGGCTCGACGTGGCGGCGCTGGAGTTCCTGGCTCGGGACGCGGCGCGGCGGGCCGCCCGGCTGCTCGCCGAGTCGCTGGCCCCGGGGCACGCCGGCACCGCGCCGCCGGCGCCGCTGAGCGTCTGGGAGGACGCGGTGCGGCTGGCGACCGGCCAGCCGCCGGCGGCAGTGGCCGGGCGGCTGGCGCGCGGCTGCGGCCGGGGCCGGCGGGAGCTGGAGATCGCCGTCCGCGCCTGGGGGTTCGGCGGCGCGGCGGCTCTGGCCGCGTTGGCCGGCGAGCGCGGAACTCCGCTCACCGAGCCCGAACTCCGCCGGGTGAGGGAGCAGTTGGCCGCCGCCTGGGCGGACGAGGAGACGCGCCCCGTGCTGCGCGGCGACGGCGCCCGGTGGACGGTCGTCGGCGAGGGGGCACAGCTGCGCCACGACCCGGAGGGTCGGTGGTGGCCGTACCGGAAGCGCGCCGGGCACTGGTGGCCGGCCGGCCCGGCGGAGCGCGACCCGGCCACCGCGCTGGCCGCCGCTCGCCAGGCGGGCTCGGTGGACGGCGGGCCGGTGGACGGCCGCGACCCGGCCGGGGGGCCGGGCGCGACCGCCGGCTGACCGTCAGGCCAGCGACTCGAACACCGCGTAGTAGCCGCCGCGCTGGCCGTCCGCGGTCGGGTGGTAGGAGTCGCCCACCGGCAGCGTGAGGCTGTGCAGCCACGGCTCGCCCGAGCAGATCTCGTGGCCCGTGAAGGCCGGCCGCACGTCGCCGTAGGCGAAGCCGACGTCGGCCGCGCGCTTGGCGGTGACCTCGCCGAGGTGGTCGGCCGCGCCGTTGATGGCGGCGCGCGACTCCTCGCTGATGCCGAAGAGGCAGCTGCCGTTCAGCTGGTAGAGGCGCGGGTAACCCAGCACCACCACCTCGGCGTTGGGCGCCCGGTCGCGGATCGCCCGGTAGGTGGCGTCGAGTTGTCCCGGCAGGGTGGCGTCCATGTAGGCCTCGGCGGCCGCCACGGCGGCGAGGCAGGCGTTGGTGCCGGAGAGCACGCAGGTCTGCATCGTGGCGCCGAAGCCGGCGTCGTTGCCGCCGATGCTGACGCTCACCAGGGTGGTGTCGGCGTCGAGCGGGCCGAGTTGGTCCTCGATGACGTCGGTGGTGCGGGCCCCGGCGCAGGCGACGAAGTCGAAGGAGTCGGGGGAGTTGGCGTTCGCCCAGAGCACCGGGTAGGCGACGGTGCTCCGTCGGCAGTCCCCGGACGCGCTGTCGTACGAGCCGGCGCCGGCTCCCGACGAGTAGGAGTCGCCGAGGGCGACGTAGGAGGTCGACGCGGTCGCCGTGCCCTGCTGGGCCGACGCGGGGGCGAGCGCGGAAACGCCGATGACGAGGGCCGCGGTGGCGGCCGTGGTCACCCAGCGGCGAAGTCTCATGGCGGCTCCCTGTGGGGTACCGAGGAGTGGGGGTGCACCGGCGTGGGTGCACCAGCGCCTTACCCTCGCCAAGTTGTGCCCATGCCAAGGCGGTTGCCTGTGATGAGCAGACCAGATGCACGGAACACTCCGGCGCGCCCCTCAGTCGAGCCGTGCGCCCCCGCACCCCCACGGACCACGGGCGACTTTCCCCAGGGGTTGTCGAAAGCCGGAAGACCGTTCTAGCGTGATCGAACACGCCCGCACAGATAGCAACATCGCGGCCTGGTCACCGACGACCGCCGCCCCGCCAGAGGAGGCCCATGTCCATCCGGCCAGCTGACGATCGGTTGCCCTACTACGAGAACCCCTCCCCCGGCACCGGCACCCTGCCCGCCCGCGCCTGGTACGCCCGCTCCGACGCGGCGCGGCTCTCGCTCGACGGCTCCTGGGCCTTCCGGCTCTCCGCCACCGCCGAGGGCGCCGACACCGCCTTCGTCGCGGACGACGCCGACACCTCCGGCTGGGACGAGGTGACCGTGCCGGGCCACTGGGTGCTGCAGGGCCACGGCGCGCCGGCGTACACCAACGTCAAGTACCCCTTCCCCGTCGACCCGCCGCGGGTGCCCACCGAGAACCCGACCGGCGACCACCGCCGGGTCTTCGACCTGCCCGAGGAGTGGCCGGCCGACGGCGAGAGCGTGCTGCGCTTCGAGGGCGTGGAGTCCTGTGCCCGGGTCTGGCTCAACGGGCGGGAGCTCGGCACCTTCCAGGGCAGCCGGCTGCCGCACGAGTTCGCCGTCGGCCCGCTGCTGCGCCCGCGCGGCAACGTGCTGGCCGTCCGGGTGCACCAGTGGTCCGCCGGCAGCTACCTGGAGGACCAGGACATGTGGTGGCTGCCCGGGATATTCCGCGAGGTCACGCTGCTGCACCGGCCGGCGCTCTCGCCCGCCGACTTCTTCGTGCACGCCGGCTACGACCACACCACGGGCATCGGCACACTGCGGGTGGAGTGCGACCAGCCCGGCCGCGTCACCGTCCCCGAACTCGGCCTCGACGTGGCCACCGGCGAGGAGGTCGCCGTCGCCGTCGAACCGTGGACCGCGGAGACCCCCCGCCTCTACGCCGGCGAACTGGCCACCGAGGGCGAGCGGATCCCGCTGCGCGTCGGCTTCCGCACCGTGGGCGTCCAGGACGGCGTGTTCCGCGCCAACGGCCGCCGCGTGCTGTTCCGCGGCGTGAACCGGCACGAGTTCCACCCCGAGCACGGCCGCGCCGTCGACCTCGCCACCATGCGCGAGGACATCCTGCTGATGAAGCGGCACAACATCAACGCCGTGCGCACCAGCCACTACCCGCCGCACCCGGCCTTCCTCGACCTCTGCGACGAGCTCGGCCTCTGGGTCGTCGACGAGTGCGACCTGGAGACCCACGGCTTCGGCGAGATCGGCTGGCGCGGCAACCCGGTCTCCGACGAGCGCTTCACCCCGGCCCTGGTCGACCGCGCCCGGCGGATGGTGGAGCGGGACAAGAACCACCCCTCGGTGGTGATCTGGTCGCTGGGCAACGAGTCGGGGTCGGGCCCCGGCCTCGGCGCCATGGCCGCCTGGATCCGCGAGCGTGACCCGTCCCGCTCCCTGCACTACGAGCACGACCACGACTTCCCCGACAGCGACTTCTTCTCCCGCATGTACGCCTCGCACGAGGAGGTCGAGCGGATCGGCCGCCGCGAGGAGGAGCCCCTGCCCGACCCGGAGTTGGACGCCCACCGCCGCTCGCTGCCGTTCCTGCTGTGCGAGTACGCGCACGCCATGGGCAACGGCCCCGGCGGACTCGCGGACTACCAGCGCCTCTTCGAGACCTACGAGCGGACCCAGGGCGGCTTCGTCTGGGAGTGGATCGACCACGGCCTTCCCAAGCGCACCCCGGACGGGCGCACGTACTACGGCTACGGCGGCGACTTCGGCGAGGAGCTGCACGACGGCAACTTCGTCTGCGACGGGCTCCTCTTCCCCGACCGCACGCCCTCCCCCGGGCTGCTCGAGTTCAAGAAGGTCGTCGAGCCGGTCAGGATCACCGGCGACGCGGCCACCGGCACGGTCACCGTCGCCAACGGGCACGACTTCGCCGGCGTCGACCACCTCGGGTTCGCCTGGACCTACGAGGTCGAGGGCGAGGCCGTGGCGAGCGGAGAGCTCACCGTGCCGCCCCTGGAGCCCGGCGGCTCGGCCACCCTCCCGCTGCCGACCGCCCCGGCCGACGCACCCGCCGGCGAGGCCGTCTGGACGATCCGCGCCACGCTCGCCGCCGACACCGCCTGGGCGCCCCGCGGCCACCTGGTCGCCTGGGGCCAGGTGCCCGCCGTGCCGGCGCCGCGCCGCAGGCCCGCCGGCCCCGCGCCGGCCCCGACCACGACCGCGGACGGCATCCGGCTCGGCGCCGGCCGCTTCGACCCCGCCACCGGCGAACTACTCGCCATCGGTGGGCTCACCCTGGCCGAGGGGCCGCGCCTCGACGTGTGGCGGGCGCCGACCGACAACGACCTGGGCGCCTCCTGGCAGCCGCAGGCCAGGTTCGGGGTCATCTGGCGGGAGCTCGGGCTACACCGGACACGGCACCGGATCGACGCGGTGGAGCTCACCGAGGACGCGCTCACCGTCCGCACCCGGGTCGCCCCCGCCGCCACCGATCTGGGGCTGCTCACCGACTACCGCTGGACGGCGGCCGGGGACGAGCTGCGGCTGACGGTCTCCGTCACCCCGCAGGGCGACTGGCCCTGCCCGCTGGCCCGCCTCGGCGTGCGACTCGGCCTGCCGGCCGGGCTCGGCCAGACCGAGTGGTTCGGCGGCGGCCCCGGCGAGGCGTACCCGGACACCACCCTGGCCGCCGCGCTCGGCCGCTACCGGATGCCGGTCGACGCGCTGCAGACGCCGTACGTCCGCCCCCAGGAGAACGGCGCCCGCACCGACGTGCGCTGGGCTGAGCTGCGCGACGAGGACGGCGCTGGCCTGCGGATCGCGGCCGACCCGGCGCCGTTCTGGTTCACCGCGCGCCGCTGGACCAGCGCGCGGCTCGACGCCGCGGCGCACACCACGGACCTGGCGTCCGAGGACACCGTCTGGGTCAACCTCGACCACGGTCAGCACGGCATCGGCAGCCAGTCCTGCGGTCCCGGGCCGCTGCCGAAGTACTACCTGACCGTCGCGCCGGCGGAGTTCTCGCTGGTCTTCACCGCGGTGGCGGGTGGCCGGGGCTAGGACTTGACGCCGACACCGCAGTAGAAGCCGAGCCCGCGCAGCACCGGGTCGTTGGGCACCGGGGCCTCCGGTGCCCAGAACGGCGGCTGCACCAGGCCGGGTTCGAGCAGCTCGAACCCGTCGAAGTAGGCGGCCACCTGGTCGCGCGGGCGAAGCGTCAGGGTGGCCGTGGCGTTCTTGTAGACGTCCCGCACCGCCGCGAGCTGCCGGGCGTCGTGGAAGTCGTGGGTGGCGTGGCTCAGCACCAGGTAGCTGCCCCGGGGCAGGGCCTCGGTCAGCGTCTTCACGATGCCGGCCGGGTCCTCGCCGTCCTCGATGAAGTGCAGGATCGCGACCAGCAGCAGCGCCACCGGCTGGTCGAAGTCGATGAGGTCGGCGACCGCCGGGTGGCGCAGCAGTGCCTCGGGGTCGCGCAGGTCGGCGAGGACGAAGCCCGCGTTGCCCTCGTTGGTGAGCTTGGCCCCGGCGTAAGCGGAGACGATCGGGTCGTTGTCGACGTAGGCGATCCGGACGTCGGGCGCCAGGGCCCTGGCCACCTCGTGGGTGTTGGGCGAGGTGGGGATGCCGGTGCCGACGTCGATGATCTGCCGGACACCGCGGCCCACCACGGCCCGGGTGGCCCGGTGCATGAAGCTGCGGTTCTCCCTGGCCGCCAGCCTGATGTCGGGCAGCAGCTTGATGACCCGCTCCGCGGCGGTGCGGTCGACCTCGTAGTTGTCCTGACCCCCCAGGTAGTAGTCGTACATCCGGGCCGGATGGGGCCGGCTGGTGTCTATCTGCTCGGCGGAAAATCCCTCTGCGTCCACACCGTGCTCCGTGTCCTCGTCCCTGTCTCTCGTCCCCCAGCCGCGGTGCCCGAGCCCCCCGTGCGCGGACACCGCGGCTCATCTCCTGCCGGTGATCACACCAGCAGGAAGTCGGCCTCACCGGACTTCACGCCCTCGATGAACCGCTCGATCTCGTGCCGCGAGCAGATCAACGCGGGCCCCTCCGGGTCGGTGGACTGGCGCAGCGCGACCCGTCCGTCTCCGAGCACCATCGCCTCCACACAGCTGCCACCGTTCCCCCCGCTCCATGGCTTCCGCCAACCGTCCGCCCCGAGTTGGGCGGCGGGCATGCCGTTGTAAATGCGATCCATGGTTCAGATCTCCTTGCGAATCTCACTGAGGAGAGCCTCAGTGCGGCGCACCGGCGCGGCTTGCGCGCACATCCGGTCCAGCGCCTCCCGGAAGGCCGAGACGTCGTCGCGCTGGTCGAAGTAGTGGGCCCCGACCAGGCTCTCCGCGCACGCGACGTCGGGCAGCTCGGGCAACGGGAAGCGGAACAGGTGGAAGGGCCCGTACATCGCGGGGTGCAGTCCGGCGGAGAACGGCATGACCTGGAGCCGCACCCGCGGCCGGTCGGTCGCCTCGATCAGCCGGTCGATCTGGGTGCGCAGCACGGTGGGCGGGCCGATGGGGCGCCGCAGCACCGTCTCGTCGAGCACGATCCACAACAGGGGTGGCCGGTCGCGGTCGAGCAGTTCCTGGCGGGTCAGCCGCAGCGCGACGAGACGCTCGATCTCGGTGTCGGGCGCGTGCGGCATGCCGGCGCGCAGCACGGCGGTGGCGTACTCCTCGGTCTGTAACAGGCCGGGGACGTAGTGCGGTTCGTAGGCACGGATCTGGTCGGCCTCGGACTCCAGGCTCACGAAGGCGCTGAACCAGTCGGGCAGGACGTCACGGTAACGGTGCCACCAGCCCGGCTGGTTGGCCTCCCTGACCAGCACCAGGAAGCGGTCGACCTCGTCCTGCTCGGTCAGGCCGTAGATCCGCAGCAGCTTCTCGACGTACGGGACCTTGAGGCCGACCTGGGCCTTCTCCATCCGGCGGATGGTGGCGTGGGTGACGTCCAGGGCTCTGGCGGCCTCCTCGAACGAGAGGCCGGCCGCCTCCCGCAGGTCCTGGAGGCGCTTGCCGAGCACGAGCCGGAGGGCGGTCGCCGCCCCGCTCGCCTGTCCACCCAACACCTGGGCCCACCCCTCCAACCACCGCCGACGCCAAAGAAGTCTGCCACGCGTGCAGCGGATGCAACAGACTGATACCAACTGTTCTGTAATTTGCAGGATGACCCTTGCCGGATGAGAGGCGCAGCCGCACAGTAGTACGGTGCCTTCCTATTCGCGCGCCCAGTCCGTGGAGCGTCACGACGACGTCGCACCGCCGCGCGGCCGCGTCCGGTTCCGCCTGCCGGCGGCCGAGACCTCGCCGGCCGAGGCGCGAAGACGCACGCGACACCAGCTCCTCGAGTGGCGGGCGCCCCTGGAGACCTGCGACAACGCCCAGTTGGTGATCTCGGAGCTGGTGACCAACGCGCTGCGGCACACCGAGAGCGAGTCGGTGGGGTGCGAACTCGAGCTCTTGGGCGGCCTGTTGCGGGTGGCCGTCGCCAGCGACGGCATGGGCCCGCGGAACGCGCCGACCGTCGCGGGGCCACAGGACGAGGGCGGACGCGGGCTGCTGCTGGTGTGCGCGCTGGCGAGCGTCTGGGGGGTGCGGCCGCGGGAAGCGGGCCACGGCCACGTGGTCTGGGCCGACCTGCCGGTGGTGCCGGCCGCGTGAGCGCGGCCGGCCGACGTACCGGCTCAGGCCGCTCGGGTGAGGTTGGCGACGGCCATCGCCCGTAGCTGGCGGAAGCCGCCCACGGCGATGGCCAGCGCCAGCAGGCCGCAGCCCACGGTGAACGCGTAGCCCCAGCGGGCGCCGTGCGCCTCGATCACCAGGCCGGCCACCAGCACGCCGAGGGCCTTGCCGAGCCCCACGGCGGTGGACATCCACGTCATGCCCTCGGTCAGGGTCTCGGCCGGCACACCCTCGCGCACCAGGCTGTAGGCGGCGATGACGGTCGGCGCGATCAGGAAACCGGAGAACACCGAGAACGCCCACAGCGCCGCCACGCCGGGCATGGCCCAGAGCGGACCGATGCCGCCCACGACCGCGGCAAGGGCCAGCAGGAAGCGGCGGTCGAGCGGCAGCCGCCAGTGACGCGCCCCGTACCAGAGGCCGCCGACGGCGCTGCCGAGCGCGTAGGTGGCCATGACGGCGCCGACCATCCAGGGGCTGCCGTGCTCGTCGACGAAGGCGATGGTGCTCAGCTCCCAGCCGGCGAACATGCCGGCGACGCACAGGTAGGCGGCGCACATCAGCCGCAGTCCCGGCACGGACAGCGCGCGGCTGGTGGTGGCGCGCGGCGGCAGCACGGGCGGCTCGGTGCGCCGCTGGGCGGCCAGCAGGAGGCCGCCAGCAAGCCCGAAGACGGAGACCGCGACCACCCCGGCCGAGGGGTGCAGCAGCACCACGGCCGAGACCAGCAGCGGCCCGACCACGAAGATCATCTCATCGAGCACCGACTCGAAGGAGTAGGAGGACCTCAGCAGCGTGCCGCTCGGGTCCGCACCGGCCAGATGGCTCCAGCGGGCCCGCACCATGGCGCCGAGCGGCGGCATCGAGGCGCCGAAGAGCGCGCCGGTGACGAAGAGCAGCCAGACCGGCGCGTCCGCCTGGGCCGCGAGCACGAACAGCAGCCCGGCCGCCCCGAAGGCCAGGGCGAGCGGGCGCAGCACCCGCCGCTGGCCCAGGCGGTCGATGGCGTAGCCGAGCTGGGGCACGAGAAGGGCGAAGCACAGCGCCCCGGCGGCGGAGACCGCGCCGGCGGTGGCGTAGCTGCCGGTCACCTCCGTGACAAGGAACACAGTGGCCAGCGACAGCATGGACATCGGCATCCGACCGATCAGGCTCGCGGTGACGAACCCTCCGACCCCTGGTACGCGGAAAATGTCCCGATAAATCCGCAGTCCCGCGGAAGATGGCTCCATATCGAGTGATCATGCCCGGCGGATCGCCCGTGCGGCACGGGGTTTACCGCCCTCCCGGACGGGCGCCGGCGGACGGTGACGACGACCACTCACCCGACGGCTTTACCCTTCCTTTAAGCTCGCTTTGGTTCCCTTTACCGACGCAAGCGGCGGAAGCCGACCCAGACCGGAGGATCAGTCAGTGGACGTCTCGTTGACCATGTGGGTGCTCACCGTGGTGGTGCTCTGCGCACTCATCGCGGTGGACTTCTTCTTCGGGCGCAAGCCCCATGAGGTGTCCCTCCGGGAGGCAGGCACCTGGACCATCATCTGGGTGGCCCTCGCGGTGCTGTTCGGCATCGGACTCTTCGTCTTCGGCGGCGGCGACGCGGGCGGTGAGTTCTTCGCCGGCTACATCACCGAGAAGTCGTTGAGCGTGGACAACCTCTTCGTCTTCGTGCTGATCATGACGAAGTTCGCCGTGCCCACCCAGTACCAGGCCCGGGTGCTGCTCGTCGGTGTGCTCATCGCCCTGGTGTTGCGGGCCGCCTTCATCGCGGCGGGCGCCGCGATGATCTCGAACTTCTCGTGGGTCTTCTACATCTTCGGCGCCTTCCTCATCTGGACCGCCTGGAAGCTGATCAAGGAGGCGCGCAGCGACGAGGAGGAAGAGGAGTACGAAGAGAACCGTTTCCTCAAGATGGTCGAGCGCCGGTTCCCGGCCACCGACCAGTACCACGGCACCAAGATGTTCATCCGGGAGAACGGCCGCCGGCTGATCACCCCGATGCTGATCGTGATGCTGGCGATCGGCAGCACGGACATCCTGTTCGCGCTCGACTCCATCCCGGCCATCTTCGGCCTGACCGACGACCCGTACATCGTCTTCACGGCCAACGCCTTCGCGCTGATGGGCCTGCGCCAGCTGTACTTCCTCATCGGCGGCCTGCTGAAGAAGCTGGTCCACCTCTCCTACGGCCTCTCGGTCATCCTGGGCTTCATCGGCGTCAAGCTGGTGCTGCACGCCCTGCACGAGTCCGGCGTCCACGTGCCCGAGATCAGCACCTGGGTCTCGCTCGGCGTCATCGTCGCCGTCCTGGCCGTGACGACCATCACCAGCCTCTACGCCACGCGCAACCAGAGCAAGGAGCCGGCGAAGACGCCCGGCGCCTGACCGCGACCCCGCCGCCCGACTTCGGTACCGTGGCGGATCCAGCTCCCCCGGGGCCCCGGAACACCGGGGCCCCGGGGAGCGTTGTATTCGTTGTCATGTGCCGCACCGACGGTGTGGGACGGGAGGCAGCTCATGAGCAGGGAGCCCGGCGGCCAGGAAGAGCCGCACGGCGGCGACCCGGAGCGCGAGGACTGGGACGACCTCGTGCTCGACGAGAGCTTCGTGCGCGGCGCCGAGGTCAAGGAGCCCTCGGCGCGCACCCGCATGTTGAACGAGCGCTGGAAGCGGGAGGCACCGGCGCCGCAGCCCTGGCGCTCGGACGAGCCGCCGGCCGGCTGGATATTCGGCTCGGGCCGGCGGCGTGGGCGTCCGGGGCGCTCGGGAAAACGGCGCTGGTTCCGCAGGAAGGGCAAGGACGACGGCGGGAAGTGAGGTGAAGCGGACCTCACGCGACATCCGCACGGCGAACCGCTCTCTCGTGCTGCGGCATGCCATCGCCGCCTCGCCGGTGTCCCGGCCCACCCTGGCCAGGGCCACCGGCCTGAGCCAGGCCACGGTGGCCACCCTGGTGGGCGAGTTGCTGGAGCTGGGCGTGCTGGTGGAGGCCGGCTTCGAGGAGTCGGGCGGCGGCCGACCGCGCGGCCTGGTCGCGGTCGACGCGGAGGGCGGCGCGCTGGTCGGCGTCGACGTCGCCGAGACCTATGTGCACGTCGAGGTCGTGGACCTGGCCCTGCGGGTGCTCGGCCGCGCCCACGCGGAACTCACCCCCGAGGACGGCGACCCCGCCCGCGCGGCGCGGCGCATCGCGGACGCCGTGCGCGACGCCACCGAGCGGGCGGCGGCCGGCCGGCGGGTGCTCGGCGTCGGGATCAGCATGCCGGGGATGGTGGACCGGGAGGGCGGGGTCTCCGTCTTCGCGGCCAACTGGAACTGGCACGGGGTCCCGCTGCTCGCCCTGCTCGCCGAGCACCTCCCCCACCCGCTCCACCTGGACAACCCGATGCGCGCCTGCGTGGTCGCCGAGCTGTGGTTCGGCGCGGCCCGCGGTCGGGACGACGCCGTGGTGGTCAACCTCGGCACCGGCGTGGGCGCCGGCCTGGCGTTCGGCGGCGGGCCGCACCGCGGCGCCTCCAACAGCGCCGGCGAGTGGGGGCACACCACGCTGGTGCTCGACGGCCGCCCGTGCCACTGCGGCCGGCGCGGCTGCGTCGAGACCTATGTCGGCGCCCCCGGCATCCTCCGCACCGTGGCCGAGCTCGATCCGGGCAGCGCGCTGCTGCGCGCCGGCGACCAGACCGCCGCCCTCGACGCGCTCGCGGCGGCCCTCGAGCGCGGCGACCCGACCGCCGAGGCCGCCCTGGGCCGCACCGCCCACTGCCTGGGCGCCGCCATCGGGGACCTGGTGAACCTGCTCGACCCCGAGGTGGTCGTCCTGACCGGCTGGGTCGCCCGCCGGCTCGGCCGACGGCTGCTGGACGCGGTGCGCCCGGCCGTCGCGGCGCACGCGCTGCCCCGCCCCTCGGCGGCCGTCGAGATCCTGCTGAGCCCCATCGGGGCCAACCCGGTGAGCCTGGGCGCCGCCACCTTCGCCCTGGAGGGCGCGCTCAACCCCGGGGCCGGGGCGCCCCGCTGACGTCCCTGCCGGCCGGGTAGGCTGCCGGCGCGCACAGCAAACGTTTTCCGCCGCATCGGTCCGAACCACGAGGTGAGCCCGCCATGCCAGCCGAGGCCGAGGGCCCGCACGTGGTGGACACCGGGCCGCCGGCCGGCGGGCAGGGCCCGCCGCTGCTGTTGGTGCACGGCTGGGGCGGGGACGGCGAGGACTGGGCACCGCTGCTGCCGTCGCTGACCCCGCACCACCGGGTGCTGGTCCCCGACCTGCCGGGCCACGGCCGCTCGCCGGCCGCGCTCGCACGCTGCTCACCCCGCGCCGCGGCGGCGGAGCTGGCCGGCTGGCTGCGGGCGTCCGGCGTCGGCCCCGTGGTCGCCGTGGGCCACTCGCTCGGCGGTCAGGTGGTCACCGCGCTGGCCGTCGAACATCCGGAACTGGTGCGCTCGCTGGTGGCCGTCGCCGCCGCCTACGGCGGTGACGCGGCCGAGGCCGGGCGGCTGCCGGCCGAGCAGGCGGCGCTCCGCCGGGAGGGCACCGCCTGGGCGGTGGGCTTCGTGCGCCGCGCCTTCACCGCGGACAGCCCGCCGGGGCTGCGCGAGCGGCACGAGCGGCTGATGGCCGCGATGGACCCCGAGGTGCTGCTCAGCTACCGGGAGGCGATGTACCTCGCACCCGGCGCCTTCGGGCTGCGCCCGGCGACCGAGGCGTATCTGCGCCGCCGCCGCTGTCCGGTGCTCGCCGTGCACGACTCCGCAGCGGCGGCCGCCTGGGAGCGCACCACGCTGCGGGACGCCCGCTCCCGGGCGGTACGGTGGGAGGGGGTCGGCCACTACCTCCACGAGGAGCGGCCGGCCGAGCTGGCCGCGCTGATCCATGACTGGTCCCGGGTCGTCTAGGACCTGTCCCGCCGCCACGCGTCGGCGGCTATGCTCGTCGTCATGCGAGCCGACTCCCTGTCCCCCGTCTCCTCGCCGCCAGTCGCCCTCTGAGGGCGCGCGGCTTCGTGTGACACCCAAATCCGGTCGACCCCGTGGCGACGCCATGGTCGGTCGGGCGGCCCGGCGCGCCCTCCGCTGATCTCCCTCGACGGACCTCAACGGAGTTGGACGCGTCTGACCATGAGCACTTCCTCCTCGCACTCCTCCCCCACCCACGCCGCCCGCGCCGGCGTCGGCCGGCCCGCCGCCGGGCGTCGCGCCGCCGCCGGTCCGGCGCTCGTCCTCGGCGCCAGTGCCCTGTGGGGCACCACCGGTACGGTCGCCAGCCTGGCGCCCGCCGGCGCCTCGCCGCTGGCCGTGGGCGCCGCCACCATGGGGTTCGGTGGCCTGCTGACCCTCGCGATCGCGGCCCGCCGCACGCTGGCCGTGCTCCGCGGCGGGCGCGCGGTGCTGCCCTACGCGTTGTTCGGCGCGCTGGGCGTGGTCGTCTACCCGCTCGCCTTCTACACCTCGATGGCCTGGGCCGGCGTCGCGGTCGGCACCGTCGTGAGCCTCGGCAGCGCGCCGATGTTCGCGGCGCTGCTCGAACGGCTGCTGGACGGCGCCCGGTTGACCAGGCGCTGGCTGGTCGCCACCACCGCGGCGGCCGTCGGCTGCGTGGCCCTGGTGTTGACCGGGGACGGCACGGCCGAGGCGACCACGGGCGGCGACCGGCTGCAGGCCGGCGTGGCCCTCGGCCTGCTGGCGGGCGCCGGCTACGCCGCCTACACCTACTGCGCGGCGCGGATCATCGGCCGCGGCCACTCGTCGCGCGGTGCGATGGGCGCGCTGTTCGGTCTTGCCACGCTGGTGCTGCTGCCGGTCTTCGCCGTCACCGGCAGCGAGTTGGCCGGCTCGGCGGGTGGCCTTGCCGTGATCGCGTACCTGGCCCTGATACCGATGTGCCTGGCGTACGTGCTGTTCGGCGCGGGCCTGGCCCGGGTGACGGTGAGCGCCGCGACCACCCTGTCGCTCTTCGAGCCGGTGGTGGCCGCGGTGCTCGGGGTCGCCGTGGTCGGCGAGCGGCTCGGCGTGACGGCCTGGGCCGGCGTCGGCCTGGTCGTGGCGGGGCTGTTCGTCCTCACCGTTCGCCGCCGCTGACCCCGTGCGGCGTCCGCCGGGGCTAGACCGTGGTCCGGCGGAACTGCTGGTGGGTGGCGGTCGTCGAGCAGGTGTACTGGATCAGCCGGGCGCTGTCCGCGGTGGACTCGTCGGAGACGTCGAGGCACAGGCCGCTGTGCCGGGCGGCGATCCTGACATGGCCGTCGCCGGTGTCCGTGATCCGCCACTGCTGCTCCTGGCCGCCGCCGCACGCGGTCTGCACCACCGCGGCGCCGGCGGCCGTGGAGCCGCCCGAGGCGGCCAGGCACAGCGAGCTGTGCCTGGTCACCAGCTGGACGTGGCCGCCGCCCACGTCGCGCGGCCAGAACCGCTGGTTGCCGCCGCCGTTGCAGGTGTACTGGGCCAACTGCTGCCCGACGGCCTGCGACTGGCTCGGGATGTCGAGGCACTTCCCCGAGTGTCTGGCGGTGAACGTCTGGTAGGGGCCGCCTGTGCCGCGCACCGTGCCCGCGGCGGTGTCGATGGTCAGCTCTGGCGCCCAACTCATGCTCAGCGAACGGCTGTCGGGGAAGGTGAGCGGCAGCCAGACGTAGCGCGAGTCGTTGACCCGGCCGCCGAAGGAGTTGCCCCAGCGGTCGCCCATGTAGAGGTACGAGGTGCCAGCGGTGCCCTGGATCTGGAGGACGTAGGCGGTCTGGGAGCCGAAGGCGGTGGCGTCGCCGACGTTCCGCATCGTGCTCCATCCGCCGGCCAGGCTGGTGGAGGTGGCGTACTGCTGCTGGTTGGGCGACCAGCCGGTGGCGCCCGAGGTGAGCATGAAGTAGACGCCGTCCCGTTTGAAGAGCGCGGGCGCCTCCCGGTGGCCGCCGGGCCAGGGGTTGGCGACCAGGCTCTCGACGGCCGTGTAGTCGGGAGTCAGCCGGTAGATGTGGAGGTCGTAGTTCTCGCGGGCCGCGGAGACCATGTAGCCGGTGCCGTCGTCGTCCACGAAGGCCGTGATGTCGCGGGACATGTGGCCGAGCGGGCGGAAGCTGCCCCGCCAGGTGTAGTCGCCGTCCACCGTGTCGGACACGGCGACGGCGGCCCTGGCCTCGCTGTAGTCCTGGGCGTTCTCCTTGTGCATCCACATCACGAACTGCCCGGTGGCCCGGTTGTAGACGACCTTGGGGCGTTCGATGTTGGCCGACTGGAGCTCGGAGTGGGTGCTCTGGGTCAGGACATGGTTGCGAAACTCCCAGTTCCGCAGGTCGGTCGAGCGGTAGGCGGAGACGTAGCGGAACGCGTTGCTGGTCTCCTGCCGGTTCTCGCCGAACCAGTAGTAGTACTGGCCCACCTTGAGCACGCCGCCGCCGTGGGCCTGCACGGGGTCGCCGTTGGGGTCGGTGAACTGGGTGCCGTTGAGCACGGAGACCGGCGCGGCCTGGGCGGCCGGGGCGGTCAGCAGAGTGGCGAGCAGGCCGAGGCAGAGCGCCGCGGCGAGCAGCCAGATCGTTCGCAGCACACGCAGAATTGGCATGCCCACAACGTAGGTGGCGGGCCCGGGGGCGGGCAGCCCCCGGGCGGCGCCGACAACTTTCGAAAGGGCTGCCGGCCGCCCGTCGGGCGCGTCAGTCGAGCGGCCGCTCCTCGAACCAGGCGAAGTCCGCCGGCCGCCGGGTGCCGCCCAGGTCCTGCACGCACAGGCCCACGAAGGCGCCCGTGAAGCGCAGCTTGGGGCCGTAGTCGTCGGAGAGTCTGGTGGCGTCGAGGGCCGGGCCGACCGGGTGCCAGTCCGTGCCGTCCGGTGAGGCCAGGAAGCGGAGCTCGGTGTCCTCGAAGCGGGCCCTGAGGTACAGCTCCGGCCAGTCGGCGGTGTCGAGTTCGGCGTCGGCCGGCTCCGTGTGCGCGCCGGCGTCGGCGATCAACAGCCCCAGCACCCGGCCCCTGCCCGCCACGTGGGTGGAGCGCAGGTAGTAGTGGGTGCCGGTGTCGTACCAGCAGACGAGGCCGGCGAGTTGCGAGAAGTGGCGGGGGCGGTGGTCGAGCCGGGTGGTGAACTCGACGCGGGTGGTGGTGAGTCGTCGGGCGACCAGCGACTGGTCGAACAGCGAGCGCGGGCTCTGTCTGCCGTGCAGGCGCAGCCAGCCGGGGCGCGCGGTCAACGTCAGCCAGCTCTCCTCGACCGGGACCCTGGGCGCCACCCACTCCGGGCCGAGTCGCGTCCCGTCGAAGTCGTCGCGCACCGGGCCCCGGGGAGCGGGGCGCGCGGCACGGGCCGCGGCGGGGGCCGGCACCGTGAGCCGCGGGTGGTGGCCCCCGCCGGCCAGGCGCGGCCAGCCGTCCGCCGTCCACTCGATCCGCTGCAGGCAGGTCTCCCGGCCCAGCACGCAGCGTCGGCCCTCGGGGGTGGTGAGCGGTCTCGACGCCAGGTGGGCGAGGTACCACTCGCCGTCGGGGGTGGACACCAGCTCGCCGTGGCCGGCCTTCTGCAGCGGCTGCGTCTCGTCGTCCCTGGTGGTGAGCAGCGGCCCGGCGGGGTCCCACTCCCAGGGGCCGGTGAGGGCGCGGGCGCGGGCCACCGCGATGCCGTGGTTCCAGCCGGTGCCGCCCTCGGCGAGCATCAGCAGGTACCAGCCGTCGCGCCGGTAGAGGTTGGGGCCCTCGACGAGTTCGTCGTGGCGCAGCACGACGCGCGGCTCGCCGACGAGGGCGCGGCGCCGCGGGTCGTACTCCTGGAGAACGATCCCGCCGAAGGCCGGGTGGCCGGCCCGGTGGTCCCACTGGACGTTGAGGAGCCAGGCGCGGCCGTCGTCGTCGAAGAAGAGCGAGGGGTCGAACCCCGAGGAGTTGAGGTACACCGGCTCGGACCACGGCCCCGTGACGTCCGGCGCGGTGACGAGGTAGTTGTCGAGGTCCTTGTAGGGCCGCTCGATGCCGCGCACCACGCTGTAGACCAGCCAGAAGGCGCCGTCGTGGTACGTCAGCGAGGGGGCCCAGACGCCGCCGGAGTCGGGGACGCCGCGCAGGTCGGGCAGGACCGGGCGGTCGAGCGCGTGCCCGACGAGTCGCCAGTCGACCAGGTCGGTCGAGTGGTGCACGGGGACGCCGGGGAACCACTCGAAGCTCGAGGTGGCCAGGTAGTAGTCCGGGCCGACCCGCACGATGCTCGGGTCCGGATGGAAGCCGGGCAGCACGGGGTTGACGAGGTGACCTACCGTCATGAGGAACGTTTTCCCTCCGGGTACGCGGGTGCGCCGGCGCCGGGCGGACCGGCCCTGCGACGTCTGGGGCGGTGGGCTTTCGAGAACTCCGGGCCGCGTCGCGGAACGCCTGGTGACGGCCGTCCGGCGGCTGCGGGACTTCACAGTGGCGCGACCCGCCCCTAACGTAGGAAGCGCTTGCTATCGGGGTCAATGTCCCGACCGGTCGACGGCCGACATCCGAAACTTTCGAGGCGGCACGCGGCGAGAGGGGAATGCCGATGGATCGTCCCTTGCGGACCGGGGGTCCGACCCTGGCCGTGGTCGCCAGGGAGGCCGGCGTCTCGGTGCCGACCGCGTCCAAGGTGGCCAACGGCCGCGAGGACGTGGCTCCGGAGACCCGCCGCCGGGTCACCGAGGTGCTCGACCGGCTCGGCTACGTGCGGCGCCCACGGTTCACGCCGGACCGGCCGCCCGCCCTGATCGACCTGGTGGTGCACCGGCTCGACACGCCCTGGTCGGGCGCCGTGCTGCACGGCGTCGAGGAGGCCGCGCACGACGCCGGCGTCGGCGTGGTGGTCTCGGCGGCGCTGGTGCGGACGCGCGGCGGGCGGCCGGAGCGCGGCTGGCTCGACAAGCTGTCCGCCAGGGGCACGGCGGGTGTGCTGTTCAACCTGGCCGAGCTCAACGCCACCCAGCACACGTGGCTCGCCCAGCACCGCATCCCCTATGTGATGATCGACCCGGTGCTCGACCCGCCGCCCGGCGTGCCCTCGGTCGGTGCGACCAACTGGCAGGGCGGGGTCAGCGCCACGGAGCACCTGATCGCCCTCGGGCACCGGCGGATCGCGGTGGTCGGCGGCTACCGCCGCAAGATGTGCAGCAGCGCCCGGGTCGCCGGCTTCCGTTCCGCGATGGCGGCGGCCGGCCTGCGGGTGCCGCCCGAGTACGTGCGGCACGGCGACTTCGACGAGTCGGTCGCGCGCCGCCGGATGCGGGAGCTGCTCGCGCTCCCCGAGCCGCCCACCGCGGTGTTCGCCTGTTCCGACCAGATGGCGCTCGGGGTCTGCCAGGCCGCGCGCGAGCACAGCCTGCGGGTGCCGGAGGACGTCAGCGTGGTGGGGTTCGACGATCTCCCGCAGGCTCGCTGGTCGGTTCCCGGGCTGACCACGGTGCGGCAGCCGCTGGCGGAGATGGCGGCCACCGCGCTGCGGCTGCTGCGTCGGATGATGGACGGCGACCGGCCGGACGGGGTGCGCACCGAGCTGTCCACCCGCCTGGTGGTGCGGAACAGCACCGCTCCCCCGACCTGAGCGGCCGGGGGAGCGGGCGTTCCCGGGATGCGGCGGTCAGCCGCGCGCGCCGAGCAGGTGGTCCATCGCGAGCTGGTCGAGCGCCTCGAAGGCCATCCCGCGGGCGGCCGCCGCGTCGACGTCGAACTCCTCGAAGGCGCTCCGGTCGGCGAGCAGCGTGGCGGCCGTCTCGCCCGGCTCCAGCGTGGGCATGGCCAGTTCGTCGAGCCGGGCGGCGCGCAGCGCCTCCTGGACGGCCGGGTCGGCGCGGAAGGCGGCGGCGCGCTCCCTGAGGATCAGGTAGTTGCGCATGCAGCCGGCGGCCGAGGCCCAGACGCCGTCGAAATCCTCGGTGCGCGGCGGCTTGAAGTCGAAGTGGCGCGGGCCCTGGTAGCCGGCCGACTCCAGCAGGTCGACCAGCCAGAACGCGGACCGCAGGTCGCCGGCGCCGAAGCGCAGGTCCTGGTCGTACTTGATGCCGTTCTGCCCGTTGAGGTCGATGTGGAAGAGCTTGCCGGCCCACAGCGCCTGGGCGATGCCGTGCGGGAAGTTCAGGCCGGCCATCTGCTCGTGCCCGACCTCCGGGTTGACGCCGAAGAGCTCGGGCCGCTCGAGACGCTCGATGAAGGCGAGCGCGTGCCCGACGGTCGGCAGCAGGATGTCGCCGCGCGGCTCGTTGGGCTTGGGCTCCAGGGCGAAGCGCAGGTCGTAGCCCTGCTCGACCACGTAGTCGGCCAGCAGGTCGAAGGCCTCCTTGAAGCGGTCGAGCGCGGCGCGCACGTCCTTGGCGCCGCCGGACTCGGCGCCCTCCCGGCCGCCCCAGGCGACGAAGGTCTCGGCGCCCAGTTCGGCCGCCAGGTCGATGTTGCGCAGCGTCTTGCGCAGCGCGTAACGCCGCACGTCGCGGTCGTTGGCGGTGAAGGCGCCGTCCTTGAAGACGGGGTGGGTGAAGAGGTTGGTGGTGACCATGGGGACGGTGATCCCGGTGCTGTCCAGCGCCTGGCGGAAGCGCTTCAGGACGCCCTCGCGCTCGCTCGGCGAGGAGCCGAAGGGGATCAGGTCGTCGTCGTGGAAGGTGATGCCCCAGGCACCGAGCTCCGCGAGCCGGTTGACGGCCTCCACCGGGTCGAGGGCCGGGCGGGTCGCGTCGCCGAACGGGTCACGGCCCCGCCAGCCCACGGTCCACAGGCCGAAGCTGAACTTGTCGTCGGGGGTGGGTTCGTATGACATGGCGGCTCCTCGGCTCCCCAGTATTTCGTCATGGCCGTTAACAAATTAGTATGCACTGGCCCGTGGTGGAAGCCCCCACCCGGCTTTCGACCGCGGCGACCGGCCCGCGGCACCCACCCGCAGAGAGGACCGCGCTCATGGCGGCACCGGACGGACCCCTCGTCATCGGCGTGGACAGCTCCACGCAGTCCACCAAGGCGCTGGTCGTGGACAGCGCGACCGGTTCCGTGGTGGCACGCGGCCAGGCCCCGCACGTGGTGACGGCCGAGCACGACAGCGACCCGGAGCAGTGGTGGCAGGCGCTCACCGCCGCGCTCGAACAGTGCGGCCCCGCCGCCGGGGAGGCGGCCGCCGTCGCCGTGGCCGGGCAGCAGCACGGCCTCGTGACGCTGGACGCCGACGGGCGGCCGGTGCGCAACGCGCTGCTGTGGAACGACACCCGCTCCGCCCCGCAGCGGGACCGGCTGATCGACGAGCTCGGCGGCCCCGCGGCCTGGGCCGAGCGGGTCGGCAGCGTGCCGCCCACCTCCTTCACCGTCACCAAGTGGGCCTGGCTGAGGGAGCACGAGCCGGCCGCGGCCGCCGCCACCCGGGCGGTGCGGCTCCCGCACGACTACCTCACCGGCAAGCTGACCGGACAGGAGACGCACGGCGGCACCACCGACCGCGGCGACGCCTCGGGCAGCGGCTGGTGGTCGACGGCGACCGAGAGCTACGACGAGGAGATCCTGGCGCACATCGGCCTCGACCCGGCCCTGCTGCCCCGGGTGGTCGGCGCCGGCGAGGCGGCCGGCACGGTGCGCTCCGGGCTGCCGCTGCCCGAGGGCATCCTGGTCGCCGCCGGCACCGGCGACAACATGGCCGGCGCCCTCGGCCTCGGCCTGGCGCCCGGCCGGCCGGCCCTGAGCCTGGGCACCTCAGGCACCGTCTACGCCGTCAGCGAGCGCCGCCCGACCGACGCCAGCGGCATCGTCGCCGGCTTCGCCGACGCCTGGCGCGGCTGGCTGCCGCTGGCCTGCACCCTCAACTGCACCCAGGCCGTGGACCGGATCGCGGCCCTGCTCGGCCGCGACCGGGAGGCCGTCGAGCCCGGCGGCGAGGCCGTGGTGCTGCCCTTCCTGGACGGCGAGCGCACCCCCGACCTGCCCTACGCGTCCGGGCTCGTGCACGGCCTGCGGCACGACACCTCGGCCGGGCAGCTGCTCCAGGCCGCCTACGACGGGGCCGTCTTCGCCCTGCTGCGCGCGCTCGACCTGGTCCTCGACGAGGACGCCGACCCGGCCGAGCCGATCGTGCTGATCGGCGGCGGCGCCCGGGGCACCGCCTGGCGGGAGACCGTGCGCCGACTCTCCGGACGAGCGGTGCGGGTGCCGGTGGCCGACGAACTGGTAGCGCTCGGCGCCGCCGCCCAGGCCGCAGGACTGCTGCTGGGCCGGGAACCGGCGGCGGTGGCCAGGGACTGGGACACCACGGCCGGCCCGGCGTTCGATCCGGTCGACCGCGACGAGGCCGCACTCGACCGGCTGGCCGCCACGCTCACCGACGCCGACGCGCTGCTCCGGCGCCGCTGACGTCGCCGAGGGGTACGAGGATCCACGATGGCCCAGCCAGCCCCCCAGTCGCAGTCCGAGATGCGGCAGCGCAACCTCTCCCGGGTACTGCACGCCCTGGCCTCGGAGGGGCCGCTCTCCCGGGCCGAGGTCGCCACCCGGATCGGGCTGACCAGGGCCGCCGTGTCCACCCTGGTCGACGAGTTGCTGCGCGGTGGACTGCTGGTCGAGCGCGGCCCCGGCCGGTCGGGCGCGGTCGGCCGCCCCGGCACCCAGCTGGTGCTGACCGACCGGGGCCCGTGCGGGGTCGGCGCGGAGATCGGCGTCGACCACCTGGCGGTGGCCGTCATGGACCTGCGGGGCCGGGTGCGGGTCAGGCTCGGCCAGGAGGTCCGCAACCAGGGCAGCGAACCGGCCGCCGTGCTGGCCACGTTGTCCGGGATGCTGCGCGCCGCCGTGCGCGACGCGGCCGGCGCAGGGCTCCGGCCGGCCGGACTGACCGTCGCCGTCCCCGGGCTGCTGGCCCGCGCCCCGGACGCGGACCGCGCCAGGCTGCTGATGGCCCCCAACCTCGGCTGGCGGGACACCGACCTGGCGGCCGGGCTGCCCGGCGACCTCGGGCCGGTCACGGTGGAGAACGAGGCCAACCTCGGCGCGGGCGCCGCGCGGTGGTTGGGGTGGCGGGGCGGGGGGCGGGTCGCGTGTGGTGGA
>NZ_JBHXFJ010000007.1:0-139285 GCF_042722465.1 Streptomyces sp. NPDC127098 | reverse complement strand
GTCGCCACCCGGATCGGGCTGACCAGGGCCGCCGTGTCCACCCTGGTCGACGAGTTGCTGCGCGGTGGACTGCTGGTCGAGCGCGGCCGGGGGCCTGGACAGCTTCGTGCACGTGTCGGCCGAGATCGGGATCGGCGCCGCGGTGGTGGTCGAGGGTCGACTGCTGCGCGGCGCCCACGGGTTCGCGGGCGAGCTCGGGCACGTTCCGGTGCGGCCCGAGGGCCGGCCCTGCTCCTGCGGCGGGCGCGGCTGCCTGGAGGCCTACGCGGGCGAGGAGGCGGTGCTGCGGGCCGCGGGTCTCGAGCCGGGTCCCGGGGTGCGGCTCGGTGCCCTCACGGCGCGCTGCGAGGCGGGCCACGCGGATGCGCTGCGGGCGGTGCGGCAGGCCGGCACCGCGCTCGGCATCGCGCTGTCCGGCACGGTCAACCTGTTGGATCCCCGGCAGGTGGTGATCGGCGGATCGCTGGCCATGCTCGCGCCCTGGCTGTTGCCGCCGGTGAACCGCGAGCTGGCCCGCCGCACCAGCGTGGCGGCCGGGGGGCGGGCCACCCCGGTGCCGGTGACCGCCTCGCCACTGGGCCCTGACGGGCCGTTGCTCGGCGCCGCCGGGTCCACGGTGCGGGCCGCGCTCGACGAGCCGGCCCGGCTGCTGCGGGCCTGAGAGCCGGACAGAACCGACACGGCGGCGGACAATCCTCCCGCCCTCGAACTTCACCCCATCGGGCGAAATCAACGCGACCGTCCGGTGTGCCGCGCGCCCGGCGCGCAGGATCACCCCGTGAACATCGCGCAGCGCACCCGCCTGGCCGGCGTCGCCGTGCTGCTGGCCGCCGCGGGCACGGCCGGTACCGCCGCGCCCGTCGCGGCCGCCGAACCGACGGCCGCCCGGTCGTTCCACCACTGCCCGCCGGACCACCCCGAGGCGGGTGCGGGCGCCCGGCACGGCATCTGCCTCTGCGTCTGGCTCCCGTTACCGCCCTGGTGGCCGCCGGGTTGTCCCACCCCGCCACCGGAACCACCGCCCACCTCGCCCCCCTCGCCCACCCCGACGCCCACGCCGTCCGAGCCGGAGACCCCGCCCCCGTCCCCCTCCCCCACGCCGGAGCCCACGCCCACGCCCTCGCCACCGCCCGAGCCCACCCCGCCGCCCGAGCCGAGCGAGGCCGCTCCACCGCCGGCGCCGGCCGAGCCCGTACCACCGCCCGCCCCCGCCGCCCCGAGCCCGGAGCCGCCCGCCGAGGAGCCAGAGCCGATGCCGGCCGAGCCCTCGCCGCCGCCCTCCCCCACGGGCCTGCCACCGGTGGCCGGCCTGGAGCTGCCCGTCGACGGCGATCCGCCGGACTCCGGCGGCTCCCTGGTGACCCGCACCCTGCTGGTCGTCGCCCCCGCCGTGCTGGCCGCGGCCGTGCTGCGCCCCCGCTCACGAGCCGGCGGCCCCTCCCGTTCCAGCGCCTCCTAGGAGCCCGTGTGTCCGAATGGCTGGCCCTCACCGTGATCATCCTCGTGACCTGCGGGGCCGTCTTCCTGATCGCCGTGTTCCGGCAGCGCAGGGCCGGCGAGTCCGACGACCCGTCGGAGACCCCGGACGTCATCGAGTACATGACGATGATGCTGGGCGTCGTCTACGCGATCGTCCTCGGCCTCGCCATCGCCGGCGTCTGGGAGGCGCGCGGCGCGGCGGAGGACTGGGTGCGGCAGGAGGCGCAGGCACTGCACGAGATGGACGTGCGCGCCGGCGTCTTCCCGGCCGAGGTGCGGGACGCGATACGCGCCGACGTGGCCGGCTACGTCGACTACGTGCTGGACGAGGAGTGGCCCCTGCTCCGGGAGGAGGGTGAACTCGGCGACCGTGGCGACGAGTTGCTGCTGCGGCTGCGGGAGGTCATCACCGACAGGGAGCCGACCACCGTGCGGGAGACCGAGTCGTACCAGGGGCTCGTCGACCAGCTGGCGAGGGTCGACGAGGCGCGCGTCGGGCGCGGTCAGAGCGCGGAGCCCACCATGCCGCTCGCGGTGTGGATCGGTCTGGTCAGCGGGGCCGCCGTGGTCATCGGCATGGTCTTCGTGCTCCAGATCCGGCGCTCGGCGCGGGAGTTGCTGTTGGCCGGTCTCTTCACCGCGATGATCGCCTTCCTGCTGTTCCTGGTCTGGCACTTCGACGCCCCCTACGCCCGCGGCCTGGATGACGTGACCGAGACGTACACGGCCCTCTTCCCCCAGGCCGGCACGGGTTCCTGACGGCCTCCCGTGCCCCGACCGACGTGTGGACGCCGCCCCCTAGCATGATGCGAATGAGCCCTCTGTTCCCGGCCCTGGCGGCCGCATCGGACGCGCCGGCGCTGCGCTTCGGCGACCGGATAGTCAGCTACGCGGAGCTGCGCGCCACGGCCGGCGCGCTCGCCGGGCGCCTCGCGGGCCACCAGCGGGTCGCGGTGTGGGCCACGCCCTCGCTCGAGACGGCGGTCGCGACCGTGGCGGCGCTGCTCGCCGGGGTGCCGGCGGTGCCCGTCAACCCGGGGAGCGGCGAGCGGGAGTTGGCGCACATCGTGGGCGACAGCGCGCCCGCGCTGGTGCTGGCCCCGGCCGGGGCCCAGCTGCCGCCAGCGTTCGCCGGGACGGCCCGGCTGGACGTCACCGCGGAACCTCCCGCCACGGCGCCGGCCGGGCCGCCGGCCGAGCCGGACCCGGAGGCCACCGCCCTCGTCGTCTACACCTCGGGCACCACGGGGCCGCCCAAGGGCGTGCTGCTGCCGCGCCGCGCGGTCGCCGCCACGCTGGACGCGCTGGGCGAGACATGGGGGTGGACCGGCGCCGACGTGGTGGTGCACGCGCTGCCGCTGTTCCACGTGCACGGCCTGGTGCTCGGGGTGCTGGGGCCGCTGCGGCACGGCGGCACGGCGCACCACGTGGGCCGCTTCTCGCCCGAGGCGGTGGCCGGCGCGCTCGCCGGGGGCGGCACCGTGCTCTTCGGGGTGCCCACCATGTACCACCGGCTGGCCGAGGCGGCCGCCCGGGACGCGGCCGTCGCCGCCGCGCTGGCCGGGGCCCGGCTGCTGGTGTCCGGCTCGGCCCCGCTCCCCCTGCCCGACCACGAGCGGATCCTGGCCGCCACCGGGCGTCGGGTGGTGGAGCGCTACGGCATGACGGAGACGCTGATGAACACGAGCGTGCCGGCCGGCGCCGAGGCCGCGGCGACCGGCACGGTCGGGGTGCCGCTGCCCGGCGTGACGCTCCGCCTGGTCGACGAGTCAGGACGGGTGATCGAGGGCGACGACAGCGAGACGGTGGGCGAGATCCAGGTGCGCGGGCCCAACCTGTTCACCGGCTACCTCAACCGCCCGGAGGCCACGGCCGCCGCCTTCGACGGCGACTGGTTCCGCACCGGCGACATGGCGACGCGGGACGCCGCCGGCCGGTACCGGATCGTGGGGCGCGGCTCGACGGACCTGATCAAGAGCGGCGGCTACCGGATCGGCGCCGGCGAGATCGAGAACGTGCTGCTGGCACACCCGGGGGTCGCCGAGGCCGCCGTGACCGCCGCGCCCGACCCCGACCTCGGGGAGCGGATCATCGCCTGGATCGTGCCGAGGGACGGAACGAGCCCGCCCTCGGCGCGCGAGCTGACGGAGCATGTGGCGGGCCAGTTGGCCGCGCACAAGCGGCCGCGCGAGGTCCGGTTCCGGGCGGCGCTGCCGCGCAACGACATGGGCAAGATCCTCAAGCGGGAGCTGGTGTGAGCGAGCCGGCCGCACCGGCCAGGGCACTGGTCGCCGCGGTGGCCGGGGACCGGTTCGCCGAGCTGCCGTACCGGCCGACGGCCGCCCACCGGGCGGACGAGGGCGACGCGCCGATCGGCTGGCCCGGCTACGGCGCGGCCCGGGCGCTGGCCGCCCGACGCAGCGGCGAGTCGGAGGCGGTGGTCTGCGGCCTCGGCCGGGTGGGCGGCGCCGAGGCGGTGCTGATCGCCTTCGAGTTCGGCTTCCTCGGCGGCTCCATCGGCCGGGCCGTGGGCGAGCGGATCGCCGGCGCGCTCATCACGGCCCGTGAACTCTCCCTGCCCGTCGTCTCGTTGATCGCCAGCGGCGGCAGCAGGGTGCAGGAGGGCATGTTCGCGCTGGCGCAGTTGCAGCGCATCGCCACCCAGTTGGTGCGGCTGCGGGCGGTCGGGCTGCCCCATCTGGCGGTGCTCGCCGGTCCGGTGACGGGCGGCGGTTGGGCGACGCTCGGGGCGGGCGCCGACGTCCGGCTGGCGCTGCCCGGCGTGCAGGTCGGCTTCGCCGGCGCCCGGGTCAGGCCGCCGGGCGCGGACCCCGCCGCCTACACGGCGGAGGCGCAGGCGGCGATCGGCCAGGTGGACGAGTTGGTGCCGCCCGAGGATCTCGGCACCGCCGTGGCGCGCTGGCTCTCCCTGCTGACGACGCCGGCGGCGGGGCCGGCGCCGCCGCCCGCGGCGCTGCGTTCGGTGGCCGCGCCCGGGACCGGCTGGGCGGCCGTGGAGCTGGCGCGCGACCCGTCCCGGCCGCGTGCCGACGCGTATCTGCGGGCCTACTTCACCGAGCGGGTGACGCTCGGCTGCCCCGACCCCGGGCTGCGCTGCGGCTTCGGGCGCCACGCCGGACGCGCCGTGGCGTACGTGGCCCAGCTCGGCACCGCCACCACGCCGGCGGGCTTCCGAACCGCGACCCGCCTGCTGCGGCTGGCCGACCGGCTGTCCGTGCCGGTGCTGACACTGGTGGACACGCCGGGCGCGGCCAACGGCGCGGAGGCCGAGCGGGACGGGGTGGGGTCCGCGATCGCCGAGTCGATCATGGCGGTGGCCGCGGCGACCATCCCGGTGACGACGCTGGTCATCGGCGAGGGCGGCTCGGGCGGCGCGGTGGCGCTGACCTCGCCGGGCCGGACGTGGGTCACTCCGGACAGCTACTACGCGGTGGTGGCCCCCGAGTCGGCGGCGGCCCTGGTCAAGCGGGGCCCCGAGCAGGTCCGCGCCACGGCCGACCAACTGCGGCTGCGGCCGGAGGACCTGGTGGAACTCGGCGTGGCCCGCGGGATCGTGCCGGTCGGCTAGGACCCGTCTTCCGGCCGGAGACCGGCCAGCCGGGCGAGGCGGCGGTAGGAGTCGAGTCGCCCCGGGTGGCCGTCGCCGAACGTCAGCAGCAGCTCGTCGGCGCCGGTGCGGGCGACGAGGGCGCCCAGCGCCTCGGTCATCTGGCGCTCGTCGCCGTGCAGTTGGCTGGCCCGTGCCTGGTCGAACAGGCGTCGCTCCCGGTCGGTGAGGTCGCGGGCCGCCACCCGGGAGGGCGGTTCGAGGGGCGGGAAGACCCCGCGGGTGCGGGAGTGGACGGTGGCCCAGGCCTCCGGGAGCTGGAGCGTGGCGGCCTCCTCGGCCGTGGCGGCGACGGCGGCGTTGACGGAGAGCACCAGGTAGGGCCGCTCGCCGTGCGGGCCCGGGGTGAACTCGGCGCGGTAGCGGTCGATGGCGGCCAGCATGCGGTCCTCGTCGCCGAGGTGGGCCATCACCAGCGGCAGCCCGTGCGCGGCCGCGATGCCGGCGCCCTCGCCCACGGCGAGCACGAAGGCCGGTACCCGCAGCCCGGTGGCCGGCGGCGCGGACAGCGGCCCGGTGCCGTCGAAGTACGAGAGCAGTTCGGTCAGTTGTTCGTCGAACCGGTCGGCGTCCGCCTTCTCAGCGCCGAGCGCGCGGCGGACCGCCGCGGTGAAGCCGACGGAGCGGCCGAGTCCCATGTCGACGCGGCCGGGGAACAGCGCCTCCAGGACGCCGAACTGTTCGGCCACCACCAGCGGCCGGTGGTTGGGCAGCATCACGCCGCCGGTGCCGACCCGGATCCGACGGGTGGCGGCGGCGACCGCGGCCGCCAGCACGGTGGGGGCCGATCCCGCGACCCCGGGGACCGCGTGGTGTTCGGCGACCCAGAACCGGTGGTAGCCGAGCGCCTCCGCCTGCCGGGCGAAGTCGACCGTCTCGCGCAGGGCCTCGTGCGGGGCCTGTCCTTCGCGGATCAGCGCCCGGTCGAGGATCGACCAGCGCACCGACCGCAGTCGTGCCGTGTTGTCCACTCCTGTTCCAACCACCGCGGGGGCGGAAGATTCCCGGCGCGGGGGTCAGGCGGCCGGGCTGGGGAACTCGGTCACCCGGTCGCACCAGCGGTCCAGGAGCACCCGGTCGTGACCCACGGCCAGCAGGGCGGCGCCGTGCTCGGCGCGGTACCGCTCGACGAGGGCGACCAGCGCGGCGGTGGTGGAGGCGTCGAGCATGGCCGTCATCTCGTCGCAGACCAGCAGCCTGGGACGCGGCAGCAGGGCGCGGGCGACGCAGGCGCGTTGCAGCTGTCCGTCGCTGACCTCGTGCGGGCGGCGGCGCAGCAGGCTCTCGGCGAGCCCGGCCGCTTCGGCGAGTTCGGCGGCCCGGCCGGCGAGTTCCCGGGTCCTGCCGGTGGCGGCCGCCGGCTCGGCGATCAGCTCGCGCAGGGTCAGTCTCGGGTCGGCGGCGAGCCGGGGCTGCTGGAAGACGACGCCCACGCTGGTGCGCAGCGCGCGGGGGGCGCGGAAGCGGAAGCCGCGGACCGTCTCGCCGCCGAGCCGCACGGTGCCGGCGTCGGGCCGGTGGAGCAGCGCGGCGACCCGGGCCAGGGTCGACTTGCCGCAGCCGCTGGGGCCGACGAGGCCGACGGCCTCGCCGTCCGCGACGGTCAGCGAGACGTCGCGGACCACCGGGGCGCCACGCTGGTATCCGGCGGTGACGCGGCTCAGCTCAAGCATCGGCGGGCTCCGGGGCGTGGTGGCAGGCGACGCCGTCGCTCAGCGCGGGCTGGGTGGCGCAGCGTTCGGTGGCGAGGTGGCAGCGCGCGGCGAAGGCGCAGCCGGCGGGGAGGGCGTCGAGCTCGGGCGGCAGCCCGGGGATGGGTGTGAAGGCGCGTTCGGGAAGGGCTTCGAGCAGGCCGCGGGCGTAGGGGTGGCGGGGGCCCGGGGTGCCGAAGAAGCGGCGCGCGGGGGCGACCTCGACGACGCGGCCGGCGTACATGACGGCCACCCGGTCGGCGATCCGCTCGGCCGCGGCCAGGTCGTGGGTGATCACCAGCAGGGCGTGGCCGGCGTCAGCGTGCCGGCGCAGTTCGGCCACGGTGCGGTCCACCAGGTCGCGGTCGAGTCCCGTGGTGGGCTCGTCGGCGATGAGGAGCGGCGCGTCGGCGACGAGCGCGAGCGCGGTGGCGGCACGCTGGGCGAGGCCCCCGGAGAGCTGGTGTGGGTAACGGTCGAGGTGGTCGGCGGGGAACGCGGCGCGCGCCGCGGCCGCCTCGGCGGCCTTCCGCAGCCCGGTCCGTGGGGTGTCGGTCAGCTCCCGCACGGTCTCCTCCAGGTGCGAGCGCACGGTCCTGACCGGCGTCAGGTGGGCGGCGGGGCTCTGCGGCACGAGGCCGACCAGCCGCCCGCGCACCCGTCGCGCCAGCACCTCGTCGCTCGCCCTGAGCAGTTCGACGCCGTCGCAGGCCGCCCCCTCGCGGGCCGGGCCGCGCAGGTGGGCCGTTCCCCGGGTGCGGGCGTTGGCGGGCAGCAGCCCGAGCAGGGCGGAGGTCAGCACGGACTTCCCGCAGCCGCTCTCCCCGACCAGGGCCAGGCACTCGCCGGGCGCGAGGTCGAAGGAGACGTCGTTCACGGCGGCCACCTCCCGGCCACCCGGCATCAGGAACCGCACGGAGAGCCCCCGCACGGACAGCACGGCCGGCGTCGCCTCGTCCATCCGCCGCTCCTCCCTCTCGTCGTTCGTTCGCGCCTCGTGGTCGGTGTGGCCGGGGCTCGTCACAGCACGAGCTCCGAGCGTCGCCTGGGGTTGATCCGCTCGCGCCAGACGCCGGCGAGGCCGGCGACGGCGAGCGTCGGCAGGACGATGAAGAGGCCGGGGAAGAGGGTGGGCCACCAGTCGCCGGCGGCCAGCGAGCCACGGGCGCCGTTGATCATGGTGCCCAGGCTGGCCTGGTGGGCGGGGATGCCGAGGCCGAGGAAGGACAGCGCCGACTCGTGCCAGACGGCGTGCGGCACCATCAGCACGGCGGCGAGCCCGGCCTGCGGCAGCACCGCCGGCAGCAGGTGTCTGGTGACCACCCGGCGGCGGGAGGCGCCGCCGGAGATCGCGGCCTCGACGAACGGGCGACCGCGCAGCGACAGCACCTCGGCGCGCACGATGCGCGCCGTCGACACCCAGTGGGTGAGTCCGACGGAGGCGACCACCGGCCAGATCCCGGGCCGGAACATCGCGACGATGAAGATGCCCATCAGCAGGTGCGGCACGGCGGTGAACACGTCCACCGCCCGCATCACCAGGCGGTCGGTCCGGCCGCCGAGCGCCCCGGCGAGGCAGCCGACGGCGAGGCCGAGCACGCTGGCGGTGAGCGCCGCGACCACGCCCACGGTGAGCGAGACCCGCAGCCCGTAGACGCTGCGCAGCAGCACGTCGCGGCCGAGGTCGTCGGTGCCGAAGAGGTGGTCGGCGGAGGGCGGCGCCAGCTTGGCGGTGAGGTCGACGGCCTGTTGGTCCAGGGGGAAGAGCAGCGGCACCAGCAGCGCCGCCAGGGCGGCGGCGCCGGCCAACGCGGCGGAGGCGGCGACCCGCGCGGTGCGGGTGCCGCGACGTGCGGTGCCGCGCGCGTGCCAGGTCGGTTCTACGGTCTGGGCCATGGGGATCACATCTCGTCGTGGTCGACGCGTGGGTCGGCTAGGCCGTAGAGGAGGTCGGCCAGCAGGTTGCCGGCCAGCACGGCGAGCGCGGAGAGCACCGCGAGGGCGGCGAGCAGGTGGAAGTCGGAGGCGGTCGCGGCCCGGACGGTGGCCGAGGCGATGCCCGGCCAGCTGAACACGGTCTCCACCAGCAGGGCGCCGGTGATGAGCTCGGGGACGCGGGTGCCGACGAGGGTGAGCACGGGCAGCAGCCCGGATCGCAGCGCGTGGCCGCGCAGCACCGTGCCCTCGCGCAGGCCGCGGGCCCGCGCGCCGCGCACCGGGTCCTCGCGGAGCGCGTCGGCGACGCCCTGGCGGGTGTAGAGCACGAACCAGGGCAGCTGGGAGATGGTCAGCACGGCGGCGGGCAGGGCGAGGTGGCGAAGCAGGGAGCCGGCGGTGACCACGTCGCTGCCGGGGTCCGTGAGCCCGCCGGACGGCAGCACGTCGAGGCGCAGCGCGAACAGCCAGACGGCCAGCAGAGCCAGCCAGAACGGCGGCGCCGCCTGGAGGGCGTAGCTGGTCGAGGTGATCAACCGGTCGACGGCACCGCCCTGCCGGCGGGCGGCGAGGGTGCCGAGCGCCGTGCCGAGCAGCACGGCGCCCACGAAGGCGACCGCGCAGAGCAGCACCGACCAGCCGATGCGCTCGCCGATGACCTGACCGACCGGCTGGTGCAGGGTGTTGGACTGGCCGAGGTCGCCGGTGAGGGCGGCGGTGAGCCAGCGCCACCACTGCTCGACGAAGGTGCCGTCGGCGGCGAGCGAGGCGCGCAGCTGGTCCAGGGTCTCCTGGGAGGCGCCCATGGCGCCGCCCCCGAGGTACTGCCGGACGGGGTCGAAGGGGGAGGCGGCGGCGACCGCGAACATGCCGAGCGTGACCAGGGCCAGCACCGGGACGGCGGCGAGCAGCCGCCGTCCGGCGAGCCTGGCCATCGGTATCCAGGGGAGGGAGGCGGCGCCGGTCACTCGCGGATCCGCCAGTCCTCGACGTTCCACCAGGGACCGTGGCCGAGGCCGTGGTCGTGGGGCTCCGGCTGGGTGGTGACGCCCTCCCAGTGGTCGGCCATCACGTAGACGTGGTCGATGTGGGTGAGGAAGGTGTAGCCCGGGTCGTCGACGAGGGCGCGCTGGACCCGGTCGTAGGCGGCCTGGCGCTCGTCCCGGTCGGCGGTGCGGCGGGCGAGGTCGAGCTGTTCGTCCACGTCGGCGTTGGCGTACTGGCCCATGTTGTTCCAGCCGTCGCCGGCGAGCTCGGAGTAGAGCAGCCCGTAGAGGTCGAAGTCGGGGTCGGCGGGGTTCCCGCCGCCGGAGAGGACGGCGTCCTCGGTGAGCCGGCCCTCGATGACCTCCCAGGATCCGGACTCGACGGTGACGTCGACGCCGATCTCGGCGACGTCGGTCGCGAAGGCCAGGGCGTGCTCCTGACGGAGCCGGTCGCCCGCCGGGTACCAGAGGGTGAACTCGGCGCGCTGCCCGTCGCGGGCGCGGACGCCGTCGTCGCCGGGGGGCCAGCCGGCCTCGTCCAGGATCCGTCCCGCGGCCTCGGGGTCGTGGGCGCGCTCCGTACCGTCGGCGAACCACGGGCTGCTGACCGGGATGGGCCCGTAGGCGGCGTGCCCGGCGCCGAGGAGCACGCTGTCGACCATCAGTTCGCGGTCGACGGCCAGGTCGAGGGCCCGGCGGATGGCGCGGTCGCCGGTGACGGGGTTGCCGCTCGGCAGGGTGACGGCGCGGAAGTCGGCGCTCTCCGCCTCGTGGGTGACCAGACCCTCGTCGTCGGCGAAGCCCTCGGCCAGGTTGGGGGGCAGCACGGCCGCGTCCAGGTCGCCGGAGCGCAGCCGGGTGGCGCGCACGTCGTCGTCGGGGATGACGGCCATGGTGAGTCGCCGGACCTCGGGCGCGCCGCCCCAGTAGTCGGGGTTGGCCTCGAAGGTGAGGCGCTCGCCCGGCGTCCAGCCGGTGAGCACGTAGGGCCCGGTGCCGACCGGTTCGGTGTTGTACGAGCCGGTGTTGACGTCCTGGTCGCCGGCTGCCGAGGCCGAGGCGATGGGCAGCACGGTGCGCTCGGCGAACGGCGCGTAGGGATAGGCGAGGGTGAAGACGACAGTGTGGTCGTCCTCGGCGCGGACGTCCTGGAGGGCGTCGAGCTCGTCCCGGTACGGGTTGTTGGTGTCCGGGTCGAGGATCGTCTCGTAGGTGAAGACGACGTCCTCCGCGGTGAACGGGTCGCCGTCGGTGAACTCGACGCCCTCGCGCAGCCGGTAGGTGTAGGTCAGGCCGTCCTCGCTGACCTCGGGGAGCTCGGTGGCCAGGGCCGGCGTGAGCTGGAGGTCGGCGTCGTGCCGCAGCAGGCCGTCGAAGATCTTGGAATTGCCGTCCTTGCCGTAGCCGAGGAGCGGACTGAGCGTGTCGGGTTCGGTGGCTATGCCGACGACGAGCGAGTCGTGGGCGGCCGACCCGCCCCCCTCCTCGGCGGGCGCCGAGCACGCCGTGAGGCCGAGCAGGGCGGCCACCGCCACGCCTCCCGCGCGCACTGTCCATGGCCTGCGGACTGTCATGCTGCCACCCCTGTTGATACCCAGACGCTCTTGCGAACCATGCGCAATTAAAACAGACAGGAGGTGACATGCCAGCTTCATGGGCGTGAAGCGCGGGAAAGCGCTCCCGGGCCGTCCGGCGCCGGCCCGGGAACCGACTAGTCGGCGAGCGCCTGGCCCGGTAGGCCGCGTTCGGCGAGGAAGCGCAGCTGTTCGCGGGCCTGGGAGGCGCGGCCGCCGGCGTGGTCGCCGAACTGCCAGACGCTGATCTCCTTCTCACCGGCGTAGCGGTTGTAGGCGGCGTAGACGGTGGAGGGCGGACAGACCGGGTCCATCAGACCGACGCTGAAGAGCGCGGGCGCGGTGGCCCGGGCCGCGAAGTGCTGGCCGTCGAAGTAGTTGAGGGTGCGGAAGGTGTTGTCGACCTGTTCGCGCTGGTGCATGCCGAGGTAGTGCGTCAACTCCGGGTAGGGGCCGTCGGAGGCGATGTCGGCGGCCCGCCGGTAGTGACACAGGAACGGCACGTCGATCAGCGCGCCGGCCACCGCGTCACCGACCAGGCCTGCCGTCGCCAGCGCGAGGCCGCCGCCCTGGCTGCCGCCGGCGACGATGACCCGCCGCGGGTCGACGGCCGGGTGCTCGACGATCGCGTCCACGGCGCGCACGCAGTCCGTCATCAGCCGCCGGTAGTAGTAGTGGTCGGGGGTGGCTATGCCGCGGGTCATGAAGCCGGCGACGAACTGCGGTGTGGGCACCGCGTCCGGGTCGGGGGTCTCGTGCCCCTGGCCCCGGGAGTCGACGACGAGCTGCGCGTAACCGGCGGCGTTCCACAGCAGGTGCTCGTGGTGCAGGCCACGCCCGCCGGAGTAGCCGATGTAGCTGACCACCGTGGGCAGCGGGCCCCGGGCGCCCCTGGGCAGCAGCAGCCAGGCGGCGATCGGCTGGCCGCCCCAACCGGGGAACCTGGCGTCGAAGACGTCCACCGTCGCCAACGGCGAGTCCACCGGCCGGTACTCGGCCGGCGCGCCGTCGGCGGCGCGGGCCTCGGCCAGCGTCCCCGCCCAGAAGTCGTCGAAGTCCGCCGGCTCGGGGACCGCGGGTCTGTACTCCCGCAGTTCCTCGAGCGGCATGTCGGTAAGCGCCATGCTGTGTGCCTCTCCTCGTAGGTGCCGCGGAGAAGCTACGTCGGGCCACGCTCCAGGTCAACGCCCGCTTTTCGAGCGATCGACGCCGCGGACGGGCTGGACCCCGTCCTCGGTGGTACCCATGGACCATGGACTGGATCGCCGCCCCCGACTACTGGCTGAGCCGCCTCGTGGTCCAGCGCGGTCTCGCCCTGATCTACCTGCTCGCCTTCCTCTCGGCGATCCGGGAGTTCCCGGTGCTGGCCGGCGAGCGCGGCCTCACGCCGGCTCCCCGCTTCCTGCGGGCGGTGCCGTTCCGCCACGCGCCCAGCCTCTTCCGGCTCAGCTACTCCGACCGCCTGTTGCTGGCCACCGCCTGGCTCGGCGCCACGCTCGCCGCCGCGCTGGTGGCGGGCCTCGGCGACCTCGTGCCGCTGTGGGCCTCGATGGCGCTGTGGGCGGTGCCCTGGCTGCTCTACCTCTCCATCGTGAACATCGGCCAGGTCTGGTACGCCTTCGGCTGGGAGTCGCTGCTGCTGGAGGCCGGCTTCCTGGCGATCTTCCTCGGCAACGACGACAGCGCGCCGCCGACCGCCGGCCGCTACCTGCTGATCTGGCTGGTCTTCCGCCTGGAACTGGGCGCCGGCCTGATCAAGTGGCGCGGCGACCCCTGCTGGCGCCGGCTGACCTGCCTGTACCACCACCACGAGACCCAGCCCATGCCGGGACCGCTCAGTTGGTACTTCCACCACCTGCCCCGCCCTCTGCACCGGGTGGAGGCCGCGGCCAACCACGTCGCCCAGCTGCTGGTGCCGTTCTGTCTCTTCCTCCCTCAACCGGCGGCCAGTTGGGCGGCCGCGGTGGTGATCGTCACCCAGCTGTGGCTGGTCGCCTCCGGAAACTTCGCCTGGCTCAACTGGCTCACCATGGTCCTCGCCGTGGCCGCCGTCGACGGCGCCCTCGCCGCCCGCTGGCTCCCCTTCCTCCCCGACCCGCCACCCCACCAGCCCGACCCCCCGGTCTGGTTCACGGCCGTCCTCTGGACGGTGGTGACGCTGGTCGCCGTCCTCAGCCTCCGCCCGGTCCGGAACCTGCTCTCCCCCGCCCAGCAGATGAACCGCAGCTACGACAGCCTGCACCTGGTCAACACCTACGGCGCCTTCGGCAGCGTCACCCGGGTCCGGCACGAGGTGGTGCTCGAGGGCACCGCGGACCACGAGCTCTCCCCGGACACCCGCTGGCTCCCCTACGAGTTCCACGGCAAACCGGGCGACGTGCGCCGCCTTCCGCGCCAGTTCGCCCCCTTCCACCTGCGCCTCGACTGGCTGATGTGGTTCGAGGCCCTCCGCCCCTACTCCCCCAGCCCCTGGCTGCGCCCCCTCACCCACCGCCTGCTCACCGACGACCGCCGCACCCTCCGCTTGCTGCGCGTCAACCCCTTCCCCGACACCCCACCCACCCACGTCCGCGCCCGCCTCTATCGCTACCGCTTCACCACCCGCCACGAACGCCACACCACGCACGCCTGGTGGCACCGCACCCCGCTCGGCGACCACCTCCCCCCACAGCCACGACCGTGAGCGAGCACCACCCAAAGTGCGGTATGGTTCTCGTGCGCGGTGATCAGCGAAAACCTCAAGATCACACGGGCACCGGGACGTGGCGCAGCTTGGTAGCGCACTTGACTGGGGGTCAAGGGGTCGTGGGTTCAAATCCCGCCGTCCCGACACGGTGCGAGGCCCGCAGACCGGGAGTCTTCTCCCAGGTCAGCGGGCCTTTTCGTGTGCTGCATGGCTTTCACCGAACCACACGCAGGTGACGGTGGGCCCTCCCCGCTGGGACCACTTTGGGACCAGCGGCCTCCTGGCCCACCCCCAGCGCGACACCGGCCTCCTTGATCGCCCGCCGATCGGGATGGAGGTACCTCTGTGTCGTGGTCAGTGAACCGTATCCGGCGATCAACCGCAGAACACGCGGCTTGACCCCGGCATCGGCCATCCACGTCAGCCCCGGGGTGCCGCAGGTCATGCCGCCGCAGATGCTCATAACCGAGCGCGACCACGACTTCGTCCCAGTGCGTGGCGTCCCGCAAGACCGCGGTGGTAATCCTGCCGCCTCGCGGCCCTGTGAACAGTCGGGCCGTGGGCCGATTGCCCACGGCCTCGAGGCGCTGGATCACCAGGGGCCGGATCTGCGGGCTGATGGGCACGATCCGACGCCGCTTGCCTTTGGTCGCCTTGTCCATCAAACCGCCGGGGCCAGGCGTGGTCTGGCGGCGCAGGTCCCATTCCCAGGTCCTAGAGAGCCATTTTCAACCTCAGGCTGCGGGTCTCAGCTGAAGGGTGAGGATGGCTTTGCCGAGGTTGGTTATGCGGGTCGTGCTGCATCGCAGCCTTCGCAGGAGCCGCCAGGACTTCAGTGGGGCGACGGCTTGTCGCCAAGGGCTCGGATCTTCGCATGGGAGCGGTTGTGGGCCTGCTGTCCCGCTGGCAGCTTCTCCCAGCGTCCCCGGTAGGGCACGCCGACGGTGCCTCCAGCACCCCGGTACGCCTTGTCGGCCCAGCAGGGCAGATCCATGGCGGTCAGCGCGTCGATGATGCCGTGCGTGCGGGCGGCGCGGATGTCGTGGACTGCTCCGGGCAGGGCGGGTGAGGCCCACAGCAGGCGTCCATGGGGGCACCTCCCGGCCGGAGGCTGGGGGAGGATCAGCGAGCACCTGGCCGTTCATGCAATGTCCGTGGTGCTTGCCGGAGTAGTACGGCCGGTCGGCGGCGATCCGGTCGATCGGCAGCAGCGTGCCGTTCAGGATAACGAACGCCTTGCCGCCCACGGAGCGGGCCGCCGCGTTGATATCCGGGGCCAGGGCCGTGAGTACGTCGACCGCCTCGGTGACGTACCGGTACACGGTGGTGGTACCGACACCGAACCCGGCGGCGAGCTGCGCGCAGGTGTGCCCGCACCGCAGATGGGCCAGGACCAGCAGGGCTTGCCTGCCGGCTGGGAGGCGGCGCCACCGCGTCCCACGCTCCAGACGTCGGGCGGTCAGCGGGCCGGACAGACAACGAAGCGTCGAACTGGGCAGATCGATCCCCGATGGGTGGTCAAGCACGTGAAGCTCCGCGCGGACAGGTTGATCCTGGTTGACAACCCATCCACCAGGAGCTTCGCCCATCTCCGCACCCAGCCCTCACCCTCAACGTCACCTGCCACGAACCAGGTCGGAAGGGCTCATTGAGTCGTACGGCGGCGGTGGTGACGGATCACCAAGGAGAAGGTCAGGGCCAGCAGTACCAGCCAGAGGAGGACCTCCAGCGATCCGGCGGTGGCTCCGACCAGAAGGAGCAGTGCGACGAACGCGATGACTACAGCGACGAGTTGCAGCATGAGCCAACCCATGTCAGACACGTCCCTTCGAATTGATCCCGTATGTGATCGGACCATACAGCTGATACGTGACCACAGTCAGGACGCGGTGATCAAGTGGCGGCAATCAGCCGCCTGTTGACTCGCCAGACGACCGGTTCCAGGGCCTATCGCTGCCTATCGCCGTACGACTTGAGCCGGCACACGCCATACCGCGCGCTACGCCCTCCTCACCCTTCGTCTGACCGGCCCAGGCTGAGGATGGAAAATGCTCACTGTCTTCCTCCTTTCAATGTAGTTGAGTGACAACGGTGGGGGGCGGCGACCATGGATTGCCACCGGCGGACTGGGCTCCGAGCTCCGGGCCCCGGCAACTCCGCCCCTCTGGAGGCCTCGGCCCGCGTCGACATCGTCGTGTTGGACAAGACCGGGACCCTCACCAAGTGCGAGCCGGAGGTCACCGATGTCGTGCCGGCAGCCAGGCTGGACGAAGAGGAAGCGCTGCGGCTGGCGGCGGTCGAGAGGGGTCCGAACACCCTCTGGCCGCCGCCCTCGTCCGGCACGCGCAGGCCGGCGGTGTGCCGCGGGAAGCCGTCCGGAACTTCACAGGCGTGCCGGGGCACGGCGCCACTGCGAGGTGCCGGTCGCCGGGTCACGGTAGGCATTCAGCGGCTGGCCGAGCGCGAGGGCCTGGAGTTGGCCGAACTCAGCGACCTGGCCGCCAACGGCCGCACCGTCGTCATCGCCGGCGTCCGGGGTGGCCGCTGGCGGGATCACCCGTTACCGTCGGTGCGTTCGCGGGCGAGGCGGACCGTCTCCGGCGGGTAGAGACCGGCGCCCCCTTGAAGTAGTAGCCGCAGTCGGTCGCGAACATCCGCACGACGGCCACCTGGAGCGTCCTGCCCCGATCGGGCCCGTCAAGAACGGTCAGCCGGTCTCCGGCCTTGTACCTGGCGCGCTCCTCGGAGATGGGGGATGTCGGCGGCCGCGGTGTCGGCGCCCTTCAGCCACCCTGTCGTGCTCGCGGCGCACCGGAAGGCGGGCGGCCCCACCTCCTCGACGGAGCGGGACCGGGCCGGTACGGGGCGGTGGCGTCCGCTCCCAGGGCCGCGTCCCCTTCACGCCACCGAAACTGCGGTACTCGGGAAGGAGAGCACCAGGCAGCGCGGATACGCCGCTTCGCCGTCGGTCGTGTACTCACCTATGGCATGGCTCACGAAAAAGACCCTCAGTACGTGCGGTGGGGTCCGGACAGCAGCGGTCGCAACGTCGAGACAGCACGCATGATGCGCGCGCCCCCGGCCCACGGGCAACCACAGTTCGGGCCCACTGGTCGTCTCCGGAAAGCCGTCGCGCCCTCACTTGACGGTCGCTCACCTCACCCCGACTATGTGAGAGCGCTCTCAGTCGTGGACATGGTCAGGAGGAAACCCTGATGCGCCCCTCCCGATGGTTCGCCGGCATCCTTCCGTTCGGACTCGTGGGCGCGCTCGTCCTCGGGCACGTCGCGTCCACCACCGAACCCGCCGAAGCGGTCGCCGCGGTGACGGACGAGCAGCCGTCCACGCTCGGCCGCCCCCTCATCGGCGGCGCCGACCCGAGCATCATCAAGGTCGGCGACCTCTACGTCTCCGCCAAGTCCGTGGACGGCGGCATCGCGGTGCGGACGGCGTCCACCCTGGAGGGCGTCGCCACCGCGCCCAGGCACCAGGTGTGGCAGGACACCGGCAACCTCGGCGAGGTCTGGGCCCCGGAGATCGTGCACCACGACGGCCAGTACCGCATCTACTTCGCCGCCGGCCGCGGCGCGGCCCACCGCATGTACCACATCAGCTCGCCCAGCCCGGACTCCGGCTACTCCGCCGCCGTGAAGGTCGCCCTGCCCGACGACAAGTGGGCCATCGACGGCGTGCCCTTCACCTTCGGTGGCCAGCGCTGGTTCGTGTGGTCCGGCTGGTCAGGCGACACGAACGTCGAGCAGAACCTGTACATCGCCCGAATGAGTAGTCCGACCGCGTCCACCGGCGCCCGTTACATCATCTCGCAGCCGCGCGAACCGTGGGAACGGGTCGTGGGCAACCCGTACATCAACGAGGCGCCCCAGCCCATCGTCGACCCCAACGGACAGTTGCACATCGCCTACTCCGCGAACGGCAGCTGGAGCGACAACTACTGCATCGCCGACCTGCGACTACGGGCCGGCGGCGACCCGACGTACGTGTGGGACTGGTACAAGAGCAACGGCTGCCTGTTCGGCTCGCACGCCCAGACCATGATGTCGGGCTGGGACCCCACGCTGAACGTCGACGGCCCTGGCCATCACACGTTCGTCCTGCCGCGCGGTGACGTCGCCGCCGGTCCGCCGTCCGGCAACCGGTTCCCGACCATGTTCCACGCCGTCGCCAAGGGCACGCCGTACTCGTGGTCCAACCGCTACTGGTACAGCGGCACGGCCGTCTGGTGGGGGAACACCACGTACCGCCGGGCCAACGTCCCCGGTTCCCCCACCGACATCGGATACAGCCTCAAGTTCTTCGAATGACAACGGCCGTCATATCGGGCCAAGCACCTGGCGGGGCGCGGCCGCCAACTCAAGGGTTGCGAGCACGGTGAGTAGTTGCCGCTCCTCGTAGCGGAAGAGGCCGCTGAGCAGATGGGCGATCATCGAGTGATCCTGCTCGAGCGAGAGCAGCACCGGGCGTAGCTCCGGGTGCGCGGCCGCGATGGCCGGGAACAGGGTGGTGTCCTCGCCCCGGTAGTGGCCGTCGAGCGCGGCGCAGAAGCCGTGGCAGTACAGCAGGAGTTCCCGGGCCGTGGCCTCGCTCCCCATCCCCTCGGCCAGGGATTCGCGCGTGATACGCGTAGCGCCTCGCGCAGCCGGTTGTGCACCCGGCGAAGTTCTTGGCTCCAGGCCACCAGCCTGGTCGTCTCGCGCTCAGTCACGTGAGAGCGAAGGGTGCGACGAGTGCATCGTCGGTCTCCTTCGATTCGGCGCCTCCATGCGTGACACGGTCTGCCAACGGCACTCGACGCTTCCGCCGCCCTACCGTGCCCGCCGCCCTTTCCCTCACCACCGTGACAGACTGTGAAGGACTGTGTGCGTTACGGGAGGAAGAGGATGTCATCAGCCGTCGAGGGGCTCGACCCGGCAGTGCCGCCCAGTGGAGTCGGCTGCGTGGAATGCGAGAAGGCGAAAGGCTGGTGGCTCCATCTGCGCCGCTGTGCCCAATGCGGCCACATCGGGTGCTGTGACTCCTCCCCGGGGCAGCACGCCTCGCGGCACTTCGCCGACACCGGGCACCGGCTCATCCGGAGCTTCGAGCCGGGCGACGACTGGTTCTGGGACTACCGCGCCCAGGACTTCGTCACCGGCCCGGACCTGGCACAGCCACAGCACCACCCGCTGGACCAGCCAGCACCCGGCCCACGGGGGCGGGTGCCCGGCGACTGGCGGAACCACCTCCACGACTGAGCCGGTACGCGACGCCGTACGACTCAGTACACCGTGGCGCCGTACGCGTTCAGCGCCTCGACGACCGGCTGGAAGAACGTCGTGCCGCCGGACGAACAGTTGCGCCGGCTCTCCAGGCAGCGTTCGCCCCGGGTGCCCCCGTCCCTGGGCGCCGCACCCCCTCGACGGCGCGCTCAGTCGCGGTAGGCGGCGATCGCGGCGGCGATGAACATGCGGACCAGCGGGTTCGCGTCGCTCTCGGGCCAGGCCAGCACCACGTGGCTCGGCTCCATGTCGACGAGCGGCACCACCGTGAGCCCCTCGCCCGGTTCGTGGTCGAGCAGCGTCACGCCGACCGTGCCGTTCCACAACACCGCCTGCCGGCACTCCTGGACGGCACGCACCACCGGGCCCTCGCGGAGGCGCCCGCCGTTCCAGTACGCCTGCCAGCCGGGGTCGGTGCCCGCCGGGAAGCGGAACCAGCGGCGGTCGGCCAGGTCCGCCAGTGTGAGTGAGTCACGGCCGGCCAGCGGGTCGTCGGCGCGCAGCAGCGCCCCCACCGGGTCGGCCCGCAGCTCGCGCACGGTCAGGCCGGTCTCGTCGAACGGCCCCCGGGTCAGGGCGACATCGACAAGTCCGGCGGAGAGCCCGCAGGTCGGATCGGTGAGATCGGTCTCGCGCACCCGGATCTCGACGTGCGGGTGCCGCCTGCGGTAGGCGCCCGCCAGCCGTGTCACGCCGGGGTCGGTGCTGTCGCCGAGGAGGCCGACGGTGAGGGTCGCGGCGCCGGCCGCCACGGCGACGCGCACCCGCGCCCGGTCGGCGTGGTCGAGCAGGGCGCGCGCCTCGTCGAGCAGCACCGCCCCGGCCGGGGTGAGGGCCACGCCGGCGGACGATCGGTCGAAGAGCGAGGTGCCGATCTCGGCCTCGAGACGCCGGATCGCCCGGCTCAACGGCGGCTGGCTCATGTGCAGTCGGACGGCCGCCCGGCCGAAGTGGAGCTCCTCGGCGACCGCCACGAAGTAGCGCAGCGTGCGTAGCTCCATGCTGCGACGATACCCGGAAGGTATCGCTCGCGTGGAACGGGTCTTGGACAGTACTGGTGCCGCGGACGTGGAATCGGGGCATGACCCGCATACCCGAGGCCACCGCGCCGAACGCCGACCCGCCCGTGTCGGTGGTCGGCCCGAACGACGGCGAGACGATCCTGCTGGGCGCCACGCGCATGCGCGTCCTGGAGGACGGCGGCACCACCGGGCACCGACTCGGGATCGCCGAGTCGGTCCTGGCGCCGCACACGCCGGGACCGCCGCAGCATCGGCACGCCCAGCACGACGAGGGCTTCTACGTCGTCTCCGGCACCGTGCGGTTCACCGTCGGGGAGGACGAGTACGACGCGACGCCCGGCACTCTCGTGATGGTCCCGCCCAGGGCCCCGCACACGTTCGCCAACGTGACCGACCAACCGGCCGTCATGCTCAGCACGTTCACGCCGGCCCGGTACGTGCGGTACTTCCGCGACCTCCAGGCTCTGATGGCCGGCGGCCTGGAGCTGACCCCGGAGGCGAACGTCCGGGCGATGAGGCCTTACGCCACCGAGCCCGCCACCGATGTCGCCGTCGACGGCGCCGGACCGCGGCAGGAGGACGCGTGAACGTCGCGTACTGGATCGTCGCCGGCCTGCTCGCCGCCTTCTACCTCTACGGGGGTGTGCTGAAGGCGGTCCGCTCCCGGGACGGGCTGCGGCCGATGATGGCCTGGGTGGACAGCACGCCGATGCCCGCCGTCCGGGCCATCGGGCTGGTGGAGGTGCTGGGCGCGATCGGCCTCGTCCTGCCGCCGCTCACCGGCATCGCGCCCTGGCTGGCCCTCGCCGCCGCGCTCGGGTTCGTGGTCCTCCAACTCGGCGCGATCCCGGTCCACCTGCGCCTCGGCGACCGCCGGCTCGCCCTCAACGTCACGCTGCTGCTCGCCGCGGTGGCGACCGGCTGGCTGGCGACGACGTGGTTGTGACGTCGGACGGCAGGTCGGCGTCGCGGACTCGGCGTGGTCCCGCCGCCACCAGTTGCTCGCCGCCGACGTTGTCGACGAACACGTCGACGCCCTCCGGCGCGACCGAGGCCAGCAGGTCGGCGGCGGGCCCCTGGTGGCAGTCGAACACCGCGTCGTAGCCCACCTCCCGCACGAGATGGTCGGCCTTGGCCGCCGAGCCCGTGCCGCCCACCAGCCGACGGGCGCCGAGCAGCCTCGTGAACCGCCCGGTCGCCGTGCCGACGCCGCCCGCGGCGGCGGACACGAACAGGTCCTTGCCGGTCTGGAACCTGGCGATCCGGGTCAGCGCCACATGGGCGGTCAGGCCGGTGCCGCCCAGGACGCTCAGGTGGGCCGTCGGCGACACGTCGGGCAGGTGGGGCCGCCGGATCTCCTCGGGCGTGACCACCGCGTGGGTACGCCAGACCGAAGAGGCCGCCGAGCAGTGCGCGGCCACCGGGAGGCCGGTGGAGGTGGCGGCCACCGCCGGGCGGCAGCTGGGCGTGCCGGCGTTCAGATACGCCAGCCGCGGATGCGGTCGGCGGCGGTGTAGACGGTGGCCTTCCGGGCCTGGATGTCCCGCACCAGCTCGACCAGCGCGCCGAAGGGCGGAGCGATCCCCTCGCCCGCGAGGTCCATGTGGGCGGCGGCAACCGGGCCGCGACCGGGTCGGCGCTCTCCGGCCGGGGGATGCGCGTCTTGTGGCGTGCGACCGCCGCGACCAGCGCCGAGCAGTCGGCGACGGACACGTCCTCGGGGACGGCTTGCTCCTGAACGTCCAGCAGCCAGGGCACGTCGATGTACTGCGGCATCAGGCGGCGGCGCAGCGGACGAACTGCCGGCGGTGAAGTTCCCGCAGGGGGAGGTCGTGGACGAACGGCTCTCTGGACCGGTCCCGCCGGTAACGCTCCAGGATTGAACGCTTCAGCGAAGCGCCATGCTGTTGTCCGGGGTCAGGCCGCTGAGCTTGTCGGGGTTGACCTGGAAGCGCAGGTTCTGGATGCGTTCGCCGACGAGGTCGAGTGAGAGGGCGCCGACGGTGTGCCCGTCGAGGGTGGCCAGGATGCCGAGTTCGCCATTGATGACGGCTGACTCCATGGTCAGGGCGGCCAGCTGGGGTCTGGCCAGGAATCCCAGGAGCCAGCGCGCGACGTGGTCGGTGCCGTGGAGCGGGCGGCGGGCTGCGGTGACCTTGCCGCCGCCGTCGGACCATGCGGTGACATCGGGGGCGAGCAGTTCCATCACGGCGTTCAGGTCGCCGCCCGCGCAGGCTTCCATGAACAGGGCGGTGATCCGTTGGCGCTGGGTGTGGTCGGTGTCGAAGCGGGGGCGGCGGGCCTGGACGTGATGGCGGGCGCGGTGGGCGATCTGGCGGACTGTCGGCTCGGGACGTTCGAGGGTCTCGGCGATCTCGGCGTGCGAGTAGCCGAAGACCTCGCGGAGCAGGAAGACGGCGCGTTCGACGGGGCTGAGGGTTTCCAGGACGACCATCATCGCGATGGAGACGGTGTCGGCCAACTCGGCGTCCGCGGCGATGTCGGGGGAGGTCAACAGGGGCTCGGGGAGCCACGGGCCGACGTAGGTTTCGCGGGTGGCCCGCGCGGAGGTGAGGCGGTTCAACGAGAGGTTCGTGACCGTACGCACCAGGTAGGCCTTGGGATGGCGGATCGCCTCGCGGTCCGCGGTGCTCCAGCTCAGCCAGGTGTCCTGGAGGATGTCCTCGGCGTCCGTGACGCTGCCCAGCATGCGGTAGGCGGTGGCGAACAGCAGTCTGCGGTGTTCGACGTACGGATCCCGCTCGTCCCTGGCGTCGGTCATCGACCCATCCTGCCCACGCCCTGACCTGGGCGGCAAGGTCGGGACACGGCGCTGGGAGCCGGTGTCCGTCATGCCGCGAACTCGCGGGTGGCGCGGCCGCCCCTGGAGATGATGGTGGTGACGTTCATGTGCTTGCTGAACCGGTAGGTCTTGAGCGGGCTGCCGCTCACCAGCTCCTTGTACGCGACGGCGGTCCGGCCGGTGAGAAGCATGCGGCGGGGGGTTTCGTCGGCCTTGGTGAACTGGATGACCGCGTCGCGGCGGCCGAGGCTGACCGGCTGGTGGAAGTAGCCGAAGCGGAACGCCTTGACGGCCTTGCCACGCACGAGCCGCGTGATGGTGTCAGCGGTGTACTGGGCGGTGGGCAGGCCGCTCTGGCAGGTGCCGTGGAGCTGTCCCCAGGCCAGGCGGACGGCGGCGGCGTCGCCGATGGCGTGGATCTCCGGGTGGGACACCGAACGCAGCGTGGCGTCGACCAGGATCAAGCCGCGGTCGTCGGTGGCGATCCCGGCGTCGGCGGCCAGCGGCGACACCTTGACACCGGTGGTCCACAGGCAGGCGTCGGAGCTGACGAGCCGGCCGTCGGCCAACTCGACGGCGTCCGGCAGTACCGCGGCGACGCGGGCGCCGGTCTCCAGGGTGACGCCGAGGCGGTCCAGTGCTCGGTAGAGGTAGGCGCGGGCCCTGGTGCCCATCATGCCGCCGGGCGCGTCCAGGCTGATCAGCGTGACGTCCAGGCCGGGATGGCTCTCGGCGATCTCGGTGGCCGCCTCGATGCCGGTCAGGCCGCCGCCGCAGACGGTGACGGTGCCGTCGGACGCGGCGACCTCGGTGAGCCGCGCGGCGAAGCGACCGGCGATCTCCGGTGTGTTGAGGGTGAACGCGTGGGTGTCGGCGCCGGGGACCTTACCGGTGTCGGTCGAGCTGCCCAGCGCGTAGACGAGCGTGTCGTACCCGAGTGTCCGGGCGCCGTCGACGGTGATCCGGCGGGCCTCGGGGTCGATGGCAGTGGCGGTGCCCTGGACGAACGCGACGCCGGTCCCGGCGAGCAGGTCGGGGATCTGGTGGACGGCCAGCTCTTGCCCGGCGGCGATCTGGTGCATCCGCAGCCGCTCGACAAACCGGCTTGAGGGGTTGACCAGGGTGATCTTCAGGCCGGTCCGGCGGGTGCGGTGGGCCAACCGGATGGCGCTGAACATGCCCGTGTAGCCGGCGCCGAGGACGACGACGTGGTGGCCGTTGTTCATCTCAAACTCCCAAGGTCGGGCACCGGCTTCGGCGTCGGTGACGCTCATGGGACAGGCAACCCGCACCTGACGTGACAGGTCGGCAGCGTGAACCACGTCACACCAGGTGCACGCCACGGATCCATGGCCGCCGCCCCGGCGACCTCCTCCCTGGTGAAGTTGAAATCAGGCATCCCGGCGCTCCCGCGTCATCGGCGCGTCCGTTCCGTCCACGAGATCTGGGGGCACGTCGTCGATGGAATCGCGGGGAGCCGGGCAGGGGTCCCGAGGTGCGTGTCCCACACCATGCCCTCCGGCTGTCAGGAATCGTGGCGCCGTATCGCTCACCCAGTCCTGCCAGACCGCGCTGTCGTCTGTGGTCGAGGGGGGCAGTCGCCGAGCGAGAGGAGAACAACAGCGTCGCCACCGCCTCCAACGAGTCCTTCGGCGGCGGCGCCGCTCGTCGGTCGACCGCTGTCCTACTCGCGCCACCGAAGACGCGGATCCACTTCCCGGCACCGAGCGCGTCGACCAGGTGAACTTCTGGATGCCGTTCACCGATGTCCGCGACACCGCCAATCGCACCGACCTCACCCGGGTGAGCCGCGACATGCGGTTCTCCTTCAAGGGCGCCAGGACCCGCGCTGACGGCGTCGAGCTGATGAACACCCTCACGGCCGCACTCCCGACCAGCCAGTCTGAACGCCCCGGAAGCCCGGGCCGGCGCAGAGCGTGAACACATCCCGTTGTGGACGCCGACGTCGCGCTCATCATGACCGGCCGGGGTTCTCCCCGCCGCACGGGACCGGCGGTACCGGTCTCGCGTCGCTGGAGGGGTACCGCCCTGCTGAGAGGGTGTACCGCATGGCCGACATGGTGGAACTCAGACAACTGCGGTACTTCCTCGCGGTGGCGGAGGAGCTCAGCGTCACTGCGGCGGCCCGGCGCTTCCACATGGCGCAGCCGGCGCTCAGCCAGGCCGTCACCAAGCTGGAGCGCCAGCTCGGTGTGGTCCTCTTCGACCGTGCGGGTGGCCGCCTGCGTCTCACCGCTGCCGGCCGGCTGCTGGTTCCCGAGGCCAGGGCCCTGGTCGACCGGGCCCGGGAGGTGACCGAACTTGTGCCCCACGCCCAGGGCCCCGAGCCGACGGTGCTGCGCGTCGGCTCCATCACCTCCGCCGTCTCCGGGCTGCTGCCCCGGGTGCTGCCCGCGTTCCTGGCCGCGCACCCCTGGGTGGTGCCGCGGGTGTCCGAACTGGGGCAACGGGCGCAGCTCGCGGCCCTGCGGGCCGGCGACATCGACCTCGGCGTCTGCCGCCTGGCCGGCGCCGAGCCCGGCACCGGCGCCGAGGTGCTGCCGCTGGCCGACGAGCCGCTGCGCTGCGCCGTGCCCGCCGGCCACCCGCTCGCCGCCGGCGGGCCGCTGTCGCTGAGTGAGTTGGCCGGGCGTGACCTGGTCGGCTTCCCGCGCTCGTTGGCTCCTGTGGCCTACGACACGATCGTCGCGGTGTGTATGCGGGCCGGGTTCTCGCCGCGGTTCGGCCACGAGGTGCACAACGACCAGGCCATCCTCGGCCTGGTCGCGTGCGGCCTCGGGCTCGCCCTGGTGCCCGAGCTGACGACCCGGATGACGATGCCGGGCGTGGTCTACCTGCGGCTCGTCGAGGAGTACGCCGTGACCCCCCTGTCGGTCGTGGTCGGCGCCGCGGGCCCGCCGGAGGCGGCGCTGCTGCTGCGCGCCGCGCTCAGCCGGGCGTTCCCGCCGGCGGAGTGACGAGCCGGGACGCCGTCATGTTGGCGACGTCGAAGCCGGTGCCGCGCTCCAGGGTGAGCTCGGTGGCGATCTGGCCGAACGCCGGGGCCAGCTTGAAGCCGTGTCCCGAGAAACCGGCCAGTACCACGGCCCGGTCCGTGCCGGGGAGTCGGTCCACGACGGCGGTGCGGTCCCGGGTGTAGGCGTCCGGGTAGACGGCGTACCTGACCGGGTCGGGGTGCAGCCCCGGCAGCAGCCGGCGCACCGCCTCGCCCACCGGGCGCAGCCTGGCCTCGTCGAAGTCCCGGGTGAACGCCTCAGGTCCCGGCAGTTCGCCCCACGCGTCGGCGAAGCCGGTCTTGACCGACATGCCGTCCAGCATCGGCACGCCGAACAGGTGGGTGCCGTCGGTGTCCCGGATGAACGCGGGGAACCTTTCGGGGGCGTAGGGCGCCGGGTCCGTGGGGGCGAACCAGGTGAGGACGATGGGTTTGACGGTGAGGTGGCCGGCCAGGGCGGGGACGAGCCGCTCGGTCCAGGGTCCTGCGGTGAGGACGACCCGGCCGACGGTGTACTCCGTGCCGCCCGCGGTGATCAGGACCCGGTCGTCCTCGGGGCGCACGCTCTCGACCGGGGTGTGGTCGAGCAGCCGGGCTCCGTGCCGGCGTGCCTGGCCGCAGGCGGCCAGCACGGCGAGTTCGGGGCGCAGCACCCCACCCATCGTGTCGAGGACGCCGATCTCCCCCTCACGGGGCAGGTGTTGCGGGTAGCGGGCGGCCAGCTGGTCGTGGTCGAGGATCTCGTGGTCGAGGCCGTGCTCGTCGACCGACCGGCGGACGTTGCGCATGGGCGGCAGTTCGGGCAGGCCGATGGAGAGGCAGCCGGTGGCGTGGAACAGCGGCAGGCCGCTCACCGCCGCCAGCTCCCTCCACAGCGACCTGGCGCTCCTGAGCATCGGCACGTAGCCGGCGCCCTCGTGGTAGGCCATGCGGAAGAGCCGGGACTCGCCGGCCGAGGCACCCCTGTCGTGGGCCAGTCCGTACCGCTCGAAGCCGAGGACCGAGGCCCCCGCGCGGGCGAGCCGCCAGGCCGTCATGGATCCCATGGCTCCGAGGCCGATGACCGCTACGTCGGCGTCCATGGCGGTTTCCTTCCAGTTCGAGGTGTTCACGGGGGGGGTGAGCGGACGGGACGGGGGTCAGGCGGTGGGGTGGCGCGCGGTCTCGGGCGCCACGGCGCCGGTCGATCGCCGCCAGGTGCCGCGGGCGAGGAGCAGCGCGGCCCCGGTGGCGAGCAGCCCGAGCGCCGTCCAGCCACCGGCCAGGGCCCACGCCGCGCCGGCGGCGACGATGGTGGGGGTGAGCGTGACGGTCAGAGTCTCGATGGGGGCGAGCGGCAGGTAGGCGAGGCCGAACTCGTCGAGGGTGCCGGACTCCAGCTTCGGGTCGCTCATCCGCAGCAGGGCGATGCCGGTGGAGACGGACCCGGTGGCCCAGCCCCAGGTGAACAGCGCCCGCTCGAACCAGTCACGCTCGAACACGCGGGGCGCGACGACCAGGAAGAGGACCAGGCAGATGGCGAGACCGAGGACGAAGAGCAGGACGAGCGGCGTGACGTACTCGGCGACGAAGCTGGGCACGATGGACGCGATGCCGCAGACGATCAGCACGTCGGTCGCGGTGCCGGAGACGCTCCTGATCGTCCGTGGGTCGACGTAGTGCCAGGCCGGGGTGCGACTGCCGGCCAGCCGGAGCAGCAGGCCGACGACGAAGGCCAACGCGAACACCGGGACCGCGAAGTCGGGGTAGAGGTCGCCGGCCCACTCGGCCAGCCCGTAGGCGGCCGCGGACACGGCGGCCACCAGCGACAGTTGCAGGGCCAGCGGCTCGATGGAGACGGCGGAGGTGGTGGCGGTGCCGGTCGAGGCGCGGTCGGCGGGTTCCCTGACGAGCCCGGAACGCAGTTCCTCCGGGAGGCTGTCGAAGGTGCCCACGCCCTTGGCGTGGCCGCGGCGGGCCCCCCAGTTGGTGATCACGATGCCGCCGACGATCCCGACCAGCATGCCGACGGTGGCCGAGGTGAATCCGAGGGAGCTGGCCTGCTGCCAGCCGTCCTCCTCGAAGGCCGAGCCGAGCGCGGCGGCGGTGCCGAAGCCACCGGCCCAGCCGGCGAACAACAGCGTCCCGAACGCCTCCGGAGTGCCCCACACCGGCCCGAGGAATATCAGCGCGAATATCACGCCGAGCCCGACCTGGACCGCATAACTGCCGATCGAGTAGAGCGAGAATTTTCCGGTCGATTTCCCGAAGGTGCCGAATCCGGAATCGTTCGACAGCGCGAGGCAAGCGAACACGACGACGATCAACACCGAAGCGTAGGTGCCGAGTTGGTCGGAGAACGGCAGGACGTCGAGCACTTCGGGGCCGAGCAGCAGCCCCAGGCCGCCGGCCAGCACGCTCGACGGCAGCATCAGGCGCTGGATGATCACCAGTCGGGCGCGGAGCAGGGCGCCGACGACGAGCAGCGCCGCGACGAGTCCCGCATCGCTCAACAGCGACCAGGGGGTGTATTCCATCCGTTCACTCCTCCGCCACGTGCTTTTCTTAGCCAGGATTTCTATCAGCAGCGGCGCGGCGGAGGATAGGGAGCTACCTATACGAAGAGTCGAACAGGGTTATACGCGGTAGTTATGGCGAGAAATTCTGACGCGCAGGTCATCGGCGGGAAACATCCGCGTGCCAGGCGGTTCGCTACGGCGCGTCGCGCAGCCGCAGGACGTAGGTCGCGGTGAGCGCGACGGCACGGTCCTCGTCGTGTGTCAGTTCCGCGAGGGCACGGGACGCGGTGGCCCCGGGATGTCCGCGAGCGCCTGGGTGAGCCCAGCGTGCTCAGCGCGTCGGCCGCGTCGGCGTCGTTCCGCTCCTCGACGACCATGTCGAGGAGCGTGGGGATCGCGTCGGCCACTCCCCCGTGCCCCCGAAGCCAGCGCCGCGTACCCGGTGCCCACGGTGTCGGGGTCGGTGAGGGCGTCCCGCAGCAGTGCGGTCGCCGCGCCAGACGTCGCGCAGCGAAAGACCCAGCGCCCGCAGGCTCTCGACGTGGAAGATCCGGCGGATGTCCTCGCCGGAGTACTCCCGGTAGCCGGAGTCGGTGCGGCCCGTCGGCCGCACCAGGCCGAGCGCCTCGTAGTGCCTGAGCATCCGGGCGCTGACCCCGGACCGTCGCGCGACCTCACCGATCAACACCGTCTACCGCTCCTCCTGGGCCCTGGCCGTCTCCGCCGAGGGCCACGACGCGCTTCGCCTCCTCGACCGCGAACTCGAACCCGGCGTCCGGGTCGCGCCACAGCCGTTCCGGGACCGCGCGGCGGGTCCTCCGACCGCCACTTTTTCTTATAGAGGGAAGTTCAAACGAATGTATTGCTGTAGGCGGAATCAGACCGTAGCTTGCAGGGCACCCCGTTCAAGCACGAAGGAGTCGCCATGAGCCGGTCCGAAACCACCGCTGTCGTGTCATGAGCCTCGAAGGGGCCGCAGCGGCCACAAGCGCTCCTCAGGGGACAGCTCGGGCACGTCTGGCGGACAGCTCTGGTCGTGTGACGCGCCTTCTCGGTCAGCGCTGGGTGCGGGACCTCGGACTGAAGATCGCCGGGGTGCTCGCGGTGCTGCTGGCGTTGGAGTTGTGCTCGCGCACCGGGCTGCTCTCCCGTGGCTGGTTTCCGCCGATCACCGAGACCTACGCGGAGTTGTTCAAGCTGGCCGCCGGGCATCCGCTCTGGACGGAGATCGGTCGCACGCTGAGCGGCTGGGCCCTGGGGTTGGCGCTGGCCAGCCTGCTGGCCGTGCCCTGCGGCATCCTGCTCGGCTCCAACCAGACCGCCTACCGGGCGGCCCGGGTGGTCATCGAGTTCTGTCGCCCGGTGCCCTCCGTGGCGCTGATCCCGCTGGCGGTGCTGGTCTACGGCGTCGGCCTGGAGATGAAGGTCTTCCTGATCGTCTTCGTCACCTTCTGGCCGATCCTGCTCCAGGTGATCTACGGGATGCAGGACGTGGACCCGGTGGTGCGGGACACCGCCCGGTCCTATGGGCTGCCGCCGAGCGCCAGGTTCTTCCGGGTCACCCTGCCGAGCGCCGCCCCCTACATAGCCACCGGGCTGCGGATCTCCTCCGCCATCGCTCTGGTGCTGGCGGTCACCGCCGAGCTGGTGGTGGGCGCGCCCGGCCTCGGGCAGTCGATCGTGGTGGCCCAGTCCAACGCCAACCTGCCGCGGATGTACGCCCTGATCATCGTCACGGGACTGGTCGGTTGGCTGCTCAACAGCGTCTTCCAGTCCGTCGAGCGTCGGTTGCTGAAGTGGCACCCGTCGCAGCGCCAGGAGGTGGCCCAGTGAACCGCCGTGTCCTCGGGCTCCTGCTGGAGCTGGCCCTGCCCGCCGCTCTGCTGGTCGGCTACGGCCTGTGGACGGCCCGGGCACAGAGCTTCTACTTCCCGCCGCTGGGCGAAATCCTCCAGTACTTCCGTGAGTTGTGGCTCTTCGATCGGGTGAGCAGCGACCTGGTGCCCTCACTGCTGCGGATGTCGGCCGGCTACCTGGCCTCGGTCGCCGTCGGCGTGACGCTTGGCCTGGTGTTGGGGATGTCCAGGATGCTGCGCACCGCCGCCGAGCCGGTGGTGGAGTTCCTGCGCGCGCTGCCGGCCCCGGCGCTGATCCCGTTCTCCCTGCTGCTCTTCGGCTCCGGCGACAGCTCCAAGATCTTCGTGATCGTGCTGGGCGCGGTGTGGCCGATCCTGCTGAACACCATCGACGGGGTGCGGGGGGTCGACGGTCAGCAGTTGGACATGGCCCGCGCCTACCACGTCCCGTTGGGCGCTCGGGTGCTGCGGATCATCCTGCCGGGCGCGGCCCCGCGGATCTTCGCCGGTATGCGCACCTCGCTGGCCATCGCGATCATCCTGATGGTGGTCTCCGAGATGGTGGCCAGCAGCAACGGCCTCGGCTACTTCGTGCTGGAGCAGCAACGCTCCTTCGCCATCCCGGAGATGTGGACCGGGATCATCCTGCTCGGGGTGCTCGGCTACGTCCTCAACTGGCTCTTCCAGCGCCTGGAACGTCGGGTGCTGGCCTGGCACTTCGGTCTCAAGGGCCTGGCCTCGCCGGCCGCCGCCACGAACACCAGAACCGCCAAGCGGTCGGCGCGTTCCGCCGCCCCCTCGTCCGACGGAGAAGTCTGATGCTCAACGTTTCCCACCTGCGGAAGGTCTACGGCCCCGACCCGAGCGCGGCGCCGGCCGTGGCGGACCTCGACTTCACCGTCGAGGACCGGGAGTTCGTCTGCATCCTGGGCTCCTCCGGGTGCGGCAAGACCACCATGCTGCGCTGTCTGTCCGGCCTGATCCCCTACACCTCTGGCGAGATCACGCTACGCGGCGAGCCGGTGACCGGGCCGCCCAAGGACATGGCGTTCGTCTTCCAGGACTACAGCCGCTCGCTGCTGCCCTGGATGACGGTCCGCCGCAACATCGCCTTCCCGCTGCGCTACAAGGGGGTGGACCGCCGGGAGGCGGCGGCGCTGACCGAGGAGGCGCTGGACGCGGTGGGCCTGGCCGGCCGGGGCGACCGCTTCCCCTGGCAGCTCTCCGGGGGCATGCAGCAGCGGGTGGCCATCGCCAGGGCGCTGGCCTACCGGCCAAAGATCCTGCTGATGGACGAGCCGTTCGCCTCGGTGGACGCCCAGACCAGGTCGGGGCTCGAGGACCTGCTGCTCCAGGTCTGGGAGCGCTACGGGGTGACCGTGCTCTTCGTCACCCACGACATCGACGAGGCGATCTATCTCGCCGACCGGGTGCTGGTGCTGCGTCCGCCGGCCTCCGTGGGCCACGAGGTGACGGTGAACCTGCCGCGTCCCAGGGACCAGGTGCGCACCAAGGAGAACCCGGAGTTCGCCCGGCTGCGCGGCGAGCTGTTCGCCGCGATCGACGGCGGGGCGGTGGCGGCGTGAGCGGGCGGCGAGGCCGGCAGGGTACGTTGGCCGGCGCGCTCGCCGGGCTGCTGGTGCTCGGCACGGCGGCCTGTAGCGACTACGGGGGCGACCTGTCCGGGGCCGACGTCTCCGGCGGCGGGGACGGCGACGGCGACACCCTGGTGGTCTCGGAGACCGCCGGCGTGCCGTCCTCGTTCCTGGCCTACGGGGTGTCCCAGGGCTACTTCGCCGACGAGGGGGTCGACCTCCGGGTGAGCCCGTCCAGCGGCGGCGCGAGTGTGATCCCCGCGCTGCTCAGCGGCGACATCGACGTGGCCGGCTCCAACGTGGTCTCGGCGATGATCGCGATGGGGCGGCGGATGCCCATCCAGATGGTGGCGGCCGGCACCTCCACCGCGGAGGAGCCGGCGGAGGACTTCGCCTCGCTGGTGGTCCCGGAGGACAGCCCGATCACCTCTCCGGAGGATCTGGACGGGAGCAGGATCGCGGTCAACTCGCTCCAGAACATCAATGACGTGGTGATCAACTCGGTGCTGACCGAGGCGGGTCTTTCCAACGACGACGTCCGCTTCGTGGAGATGCCGTTGCCGGACATCCCGGCGGCGATCCAGCGCGGGGACGTGGACGCCGGCCTGTTGATCGAACCGTTCGCCTCCATCGGCCGTTCGCAGGGTCTGCGGGTGCTCGCCAGCCCCTATGTCAACACCCGGCCCGGGTTGCAGATCGGCACCTACCTGATGACCTCGGAGCGGGTGGCGGACGACCCCGAGCTGGTGGCGGCGTTCCGGGCCGGCGTCGAGCGGACGGCGCGTTCGGTGGCGGAGGACCCGGACGCCTTCCGCGAGGCGCTGCCCGAGATCAGCGACCTGTCCCCGGAGTTGGCCGGCGAGATGAACCTGCCGGTCTGGCACGGCGGCAACGACCGGGAGTCGATCGAGGCCATCCACGCGGTGATGCGGGAGATCGGACTCACCGACGCCGAGTTGGACTACGAACGCGCCGTGGCGGACTGACCACCGCGCTTCCCCGGCCCCGCCCTCACCGCCCCGAGGGCGGGCCCCGCGCGGCCCGGGGTCAGGTGAGCTGCCCGCGCAGCGTCTCCTGGAGCTGGTCCCTGGCGGTCAGCAGCAGCTCGGCCAGCCGCCCCGCCTGCTCCCTGGCGGCGAGGCGGTGCGCCGGGACCACGACCGCCACCGAGGCCAGCGGGGTGCCGGCCCGGTCCCGGAGGACGGCGGCCACGGCGGAGATGCCCAGCTCACCCTCCTCGAGGTTGACCGCGTAGCCCAGCCGCCGGATCTCGGCCAACTCGGCGGCCAGCGTGGTCCATTCGGCGACCGAGAACTCGGTGCGGGTGACCAGCTCGGCGTCCGCGAACCGGCGGGCCAGCTCGGACTCGGGCATCGCGGCCAGGATCGCCTTGCCCGCGGCGGTGCAGTGTGCCGGCAGCACCACCCCGGTGCGGTTGCCGACCCGGACCGCTCGGGGGCTCTCCACGCAGTCGATGAACCGGACGTTGCGCCCCTCCAGCAGCGAGAGGCTGACCGTCTCCTCGGTGCGGTCCCTGACCTCCTCCAGCACCGGCCTGGCCACCTGCCGGATGTCGACCCGGCCGATGGCGGCCAGCCCGATCTCGCTGAGCACCGGACCGGGCCGGTAGGCGGTGTTGGGCTTCTCCTGGAGCACGAAACCGCGCCGGCGCAGCGCGTTGAGCAGCCGGTGCGCGGTGGAGGGCGCGACCCCCAGTTCGTCGGCGGCCTCCGAGACGCGCAGCGCCTGCCGCTCCCCGATCAGTTCGAGGAGCCGCAGGGCGTTGTCCACCGAGCTGATGCCCGAACCGGCGCCGCTCAACGGGGCGGTGGCCCGGCGCCCCGCGGGAACATTTTTCGGCATAAAAGAATTCTAGCCCACTTCTTTTCCGTCGAGGAGTCCCGGGCGGTGCGGGATTCACCGCCTGCCCGGGACCCCGGGCGCGGTCAGCCCCGCCGGACGGCAAGGGTCATCGCGCCCACCCCGGCGATCGACGCGTGCACGGTGTCGCCCGGTTCGATGGCCCCCACCCCGGGCGGCGCGCCGGTGAAGACCAGATCGCCGGGGAGCAACGTCATCATGTGGGAGGCGTAGGAGACGATCGCCGGCACGGGCGTCAACAGGTCCCGGGTGTTGACGTGTTGCCGTTCGCCGCCGTTGACGTCCAGCCGGATCTCCAGGGCGCCGGGGTCACCCATCTCGTCGGCGGTGACCAGCACCGGGCCGAGCGGGCTGAAGGTGTCATAGCTCTTGCGGCGGGAGCGGTCGGCCGCCGAGCGCACCGTGATGTCCAGCCCGAGGGTGTAGCCCAGGACGTGGTCGAGCGCCCGCTCCTCCGGGATGTCACGACCGCCCCGCCCCACCACGATCACCAGCTCCGACTCGTGGTGGATCTCCTGACCGGCGGCGACGATCTCCTCCGGGAGCACGATGTCGTCGGCGGGGCCGGAGAGCGAGGACGGCGACTTCAGGAAGACGTCGAAGTTCATCATCCAGGACTCCACGCCGCCCAGGGTGCGCTCCTGGACCCCGTGCATCTCTGCCACGTGGTCGGCGTAGTTGCACGCGCAGGCCACGATCTTGCTGGGGTTGACGGCGGGCGCCCGCAGCCGCACCTCGGCGAGCGGCCGCCCCTCGCCGGCCGCGGCGGCCGCGGCCAGGCGCGGCCGCGCCTCGGGGAAGTCCCGGCACAGCCGGCGCCACCAACCGGAGGTCAGCGGCTCCGGGTCGTGCGGCCAACCCAACGCCTCGGTGACGTCGACCACCCGCGCCCCCTCCCCCGTTCCATCCACCACGCCCAGGCGATGGTCGTCGAAGATCACCAGCTTCATGTCGTCCTGTTCTCCTTCGGTTCGGCGGCCGGGGTCGGCCGGGCGGCTGGGTCGGTCCGGGTGGGCCCGGCGGGCTCAGCCGAAGACATCGGTGATCTCCTGGGCCGGCGGCAGGCGCTCCTCGCGGTAGACGCCAAGCGCGCGGAGCACCGGGTCGTCGCCGAGCGAGAACAGGTCCGCGCCGTCGACGCTGTGGTGTTCCTCGGCCACCCAGGACGGGACCACGAACATGTCGCCCGCGGTCCAGTCGAAGCGACGCCCGTCGAGCACGCTGTGGCCGGACCCCCGGAAGACCACGTAGATCCGGTTGCCGCTGCGCCGAACCGGGGTGGACCCGCCGCCGGGCCGCACCCGGTGCATGCCACAGGAGAGGGTGGGCAGCACGCTGGCGCCGGAACGCGGGTTGGTGAACTCCACGCTGACCAGCGGCTCCTCGCCTCCCGCGGCCAGCTCGGTGAGCCGCCGGTCGGTCTCCGCCCAGCGGTAGACCAGCAGCCCGGACGGCTCCGCGTCGAGCGGGCCGCGCACCGCGCCGGCCACCATGGTGTCGGCCAACGCGCCGCCGGCCCCCAGGAACTCCCGCTCGGAGCGGTTGTGTTCGCCCACCACCGGCTGTCGCAGCTCGGGGTGCGGCTCGAAGAAGACGGCGTCCAGGGCCTCGATCATCGGCAGGTCGAGGCCGTCGAACCAGTACATGTGGTCGTCCCCGCCGTTGGCGTGGTCGTGCCAGGCGCCACCGGGGGTGAGCACCAGGTCGCCGGGGCGCATGTCGCAGGCATCGCCGTCCACCGTGGTCCACACGCCGTCGCCCTCGATGACGAAGCGGACGGCGCCCGGGGTGTGCCGGTGCGCGGGGGCGGTCTCCCGGGGGCCGAGGCACTGGAGCGCGCCCCAGAGGGTGCCGGCCGCGTAGGGCCGGCCGCCAAGACCCGGATTGGTCAACGAGAGGACCCGGCGCTCCCCGCCACGCTCCACCGGAACCAACCGGATGGCGCGTTCGGCGAGCGGACGCAGGTCCGAGGCGCGCCAGAGCCAGGGCACCGCCCGGGGCCGGGGCGTCGGGGTGAGCAGCTGCTCGGTGATGGTCCACAGCGGGCGCAACCCGGCGGCTTCGATGTCCTGGTAGAGGGCACACAGCTCCGGGTCGGTCTCCTGGGACACCTGGGACTCCCGGGTCTCCGGGGTCTCCTCGGCGATGGGCATGGGGGCCTCCAGATCGTCGGCGGATGGGTGCGGGCGTCGGCGGACGGGTGCGGCGGCTCAGGGCACGCGGGTGCCGGCGTGCTCGGGAGTGCTCCCGGGCGGGAGACCGATCCCGAAGCGGCGCACGCTCTCCAGCAGCGAGGCCCGGCGCATGTAGGCACGGGCGCGCACCGGGTCGGCCGCGATCGTTCGCATCTCGTCGTGCGCGGCGCGGCGGCGGGTCTCGTCGGTCTCCATCAGCCGCTCGGTGTTGCGCTGGGTGTCGGCCTGGACGTACTCCACGGCGACCCGGTGGCGGCGTTCGGCGAAGGCGTCCAACTCGGCGTCCACGTCGGCGCCGCCCGCCGCGATCCGCCCGATGCGACGGGCCAGGTCGACCGCGTCGTGGATGCCGCTGTTGAGGCCGACCCCGCCCATCGGGCTGTTGATGTGCGCGGCGTCCCCGACCAGCAGCACGTCACCGACCCGGAAGGTCTCGGCGACCCGCTGGTGGACACGGTAGAGCTGCCGGTCGATGATCGGATAGCCCTCCGCCCGGGGTGCCACCCCCTGGAACTGGCGGCGCAGGGTGTCCTCGTCCAGCGCCTCCGCCTCGCTCTGCCCGGCGGGCACCGGCCAGACCGCGCGCCAGGACTCCGGGGTGCGCAGCAGGAAGAGCCACTCGCGCGGATCGGCGACGTAGTTGACCTCGGCGATGCCCGGCAGCACCTGGGCGAGGTCGACGGAGGTGCTGGCGATCAGGAACCGCTCCGGATAGGTGAAGCCGGCGAACTCGACCCCCAGGGCGCCGCGCACCGTGCTGCCGGCTCCGTCAGCGCCGATCGCGTATGAGCCGGTCAGCTCCTCGGTCCCGGTCGCGGTCCGGAGGGAGACCGTCACCCCACCGCCGGGACGCTGCCGCAAGCCGGTGACCCGGCTGCCGAAGCGCAGTTCCACGCCCGGGGTGGTGCGCAGCCGTTGGTGCAGCATCCGGACCAGGTGCTGCTGGTTGAGCTGAAGTCGGTGGGGGAACGGCGTCTCGTCCGCCAACAGCCGGAAGTCGAACTCGGCTATCAGCCCCTCCACGCGGTCCCGGAAGTGGTAGATCGGCACGCGCAGGCCCTCGGCGTGCATCTGCTCGGAGACGCCCAGCTCGTCGAGGAGTTCAAGCGTCGCCGCGTGAAAAGTGGAGGCCCGCCAGTCGGTCTTCGGCTCGTCCTCGGCCTCGATCAGGACGACCGGCACATCGAGACGGGCCAGCCAGGCGGCGGCCACCATCCCCACCGGGCCGCCGCCGACCACCAGGACCGGCCCGTCGTTGAGTCCACGCTGTTGTGCTGCCATGGGCTCAACCTCTCACGGGTTCCATGCATAGGAAATAGCACTTGCATGATTTCCGTAGTGTAGAAAAACATGCTGCCGTCCGGCCCGGGACGGTGGGTCGACCGTCACTCGCCGGAGCTGGGCGGCGGCATGGCCTGTTCGGTCAAGATGACCTTGCCGGTGCTGGTGTAGCGGGTGCCCCAGCTGGCGACCATCTGCGTGACGAGAAACAGTCCGCGCCCGCCCTCGTCGCCGCTGGCGGCGCTGCGCGGGTGCGGGGCGATGGCGCTGCCGTCGGCGACCTCGCAGATCAGGCTGCGGTTGCGCAGCAGGCGTAGCCGGATGGGTCCCGCGGCGTGGCGGATGGCGTCGCCGAGGAGCTCACTGACGACCAGTTCGGTGGTGAAGGCCAGTTCCTGGAGGCGCCACTCGGTCAGCTGCTCGGTCACGGCGGCACGCATTCCGGCGACGGCCGACGGGTCGGCGGGCAGCTCCCACTGCGCGACATGGCGCGCGTCGAGGGCGTTGGTGCGGGCGACGAACAGCGCGATGTCGTCCAGGGGGCGGTCCGGCAGCAGCGCGTCCGTCACCGCCTGACAGTCCGCTCGGGCGATCGGAAGGTGCGAGGCTCCCCTTCCATGGCGCTGGACCAAGCACTCGTCGATGCCGCGGTGGACCTGATGAGCCGACGCTGGCCCCCGGGTGAGCCAGGCGGGGCGGCGGCCGTCCGGGTGGCTGACGGAGGCGTTCTCACCAGCGTCGGTCTGGACAATCTCAACGCGGCGGTGATCCTCTGTCATGAGACCGGAGCGCTCATCCAGGCGTTCACCGAACAGCGTGCCGTCGTCGCGTCCGTCTGAGTCAGCCGGGACCCGGACCACGATCGGGTCCTGATCCTGCCTCCGTGCGGAATCTGTCAGGAACGGCTGGCTCTCTGGGGCCCCGCCGTGGAGGTCGCGGTTCCCCAACCCGGCGATCCGACCTCCTGGGAGACGCGCGCACGACCTCAGGCCCCCGAGGTGGACTTGTCGTCGTCGGTGGCTGCCGCGGGGCGGACCATGACGCCCTGGCCGGCGGCGCTCGGCGGGATGCCGTACTCCCGGCGGAAGGCCTTGTTGAAGGTCTGTAGGTCGCGGAAACCCACCATCGGCGCGACCGCCTTGACCGGCAGCGATGTACTCGTCAGTAGGTGATGGGCTCGGGCGACGCGGTGGCGGCGGATGTAGCCGACGACGGTGCTGCCGAGTTGCGCGCGGAACAGCCGGCCCAGGTGGTTGTGGGAGAGGCCGACGAGCTCGGCGAGTTCGGCTACGCCGAGCGGTTCGCGCAGTCGGGTCTCGATGTGGGTGAGCGCGGCGCGCACCGCGGGGTGGAGGCCGAGGGCGTCGTCGTAGCGGGAGACCTGGCGGCCGGCGAGGTGGCACAGCAGGCTCCACAGCTCGGCCCGCCCCAGGTGGGGCAGCCGGGCGTGGGAGTCGAGCGCGGTCTGGAAGCGGTCGCGGACGCGGGGCAGGTCGGCCCCGCAGTCCAGCATCACGGGCAGTTCGACGCCGTCACCCGGCGCGGCGTCCGGCAGCCGGATGTGGGCGAAGAGGTGCACGGCCTCGCCGTGGTAGCGGTATCGGGTGGCCGTGCCGGGCGGCACCAGGCTCACCCGGCCAGGGGCGATCGGAAGGACCGCGCCGCCGACTTCCAACTCGCCCGAGTAGCCGTAGAGATGGAGCGACCAGAGGTCAGGAAGGCACCATTCGTCCACCCGGCTGACGACGCCGTGCCGACCCACCCCGATGTCCGCGATGACGGGCGGTTCCCGCAACGGCACCGCCCATCGCACCGGTGATCGCGTGTCCGACATGCCGCGACGCTACCTCCGTGTGGCCCCGGCGCGCCATGGTGAGAACGGACCAGTGATGTCGCGTCCCGCCCATTGGCCCGTCCCCGTTTCCGGTCCTACCGTCGTCCGGCACCTACCAGAAATTCCCGCCCCGGAGTGCTGACTGATGCCCGACCTGCCACGTCCCGAGCCCTTTGTTCCCACGCTGGAATCCCTCGGGGAGTTCGTCTGTCCGGACTGGTTCCGCGACGCCAAGCTGGGCATCTGGTCCCACTGGGGACCGCAGTCCGTCCCCAGGTACGGGGACTGGTACGCCCGCAACATGTATGTCGAGGGTTCTGACCAGTACCGCTACCACGTACGCAGGTACGGGCACCCGTCGGAGTTCGGCTACAAGGATCTGGTAAAGCTCTGGAAAGCCGAGCATTTCGACCCCGACGGATTGATGGATCTGTATGCCCGCGCCGGTGCGCGCTATTTCGTCGCGCTCGCCTCACACCACGACCACTTCCTCACCTACCCGTCCCGACTGCATCGCTGGAACGCGGCCGAGGTCGGTCCCGGCAAGGACATCGTCGGTCTGTGGCGGGCGGCCGCGCACCGGCACGGCCTGCCGTTCGGGCTGACCGAGCACCTGGGCGCGGCGTTCAGCTGGTGGGCGGTGAACAAGGGCTCGGACGCGACGGGTCCGCGGGCCGGGGTGCCCTACGACGGCGCGGACCCCGCCTTCGAGGACCTCTACCTGCCCAACCACGAACACCACCGTGCCGGGCGGCGGCCGGACCCCGTCGCCCCCTGGTACACCCCCGACGAGTGGTGGCACCTGCGCTGGCTGGAGCTGGTGACGGAGATGATCGACCGCTACCAGCCCGACCTGCTCTACTCCGACGGCGCCCCGCCGTTCGGCCCGCAGGGCCTCGACGCCGGACTGCGCGCCGCCGCCCACCTGTACAACACCAGCGCGGCCGCCAACGACGGGCACAACCAGGCCGTCTACCTGCACAAGGACCGCCAGGAACACGTCCGCCGCATCGGCGTCCTGGACGTCGAACGCAGCCAGGAGGAACGGCTGACCCCCTACCCCTGGCAGACCGACACCTGCGTCGGCGGCTGGTTCTACGACGTGCGCGCCGTCTACAAGACCCCGGCCCACGTGATCGAGATCCTCGTCGACGTCGTGGCCAAGAACGGCAACCTGCTCCTCAACATCCCGCAACTCCCGGACGGGACGATCGACGAGGAGTGCCGGCACCTGCTGACCGAACTCGCCGACTGGATGGCGCTGTGCGGCGAGGGCATCCACGGCACCAGGCCGTTCCGCGACGGCGTCGAGGGCTCCAGCGGTGTCGTCGTCGACGGCTTCACCGAGACGCGCGTTCCGTGGACCGCCGCCGACCACCGGCTCACCCGCCGCGACCGGACCGTCTACGCCTTCCAGATGGCCTGGCCGAAGGACGGCCGCACCGTCATCCGCAGCATCCGCCTCGAGGACCGCGTCGCCGCCGTGCGGCTGCTGGGCCACGGCCCTGTGCCCTTCGATCAGATCTACCCCGGCGGCGAGCTGGTCGTCGACCTCCCCGACCACGCCCCCACCCCCTACGTCAACGCCCTGGCCGTCGAGCTCGGATCGGACTGAGGCGACCATGGCGCGACACGGAATCACCAGACGACGCCTGCTCGGCGCGGCGGCCGGCCTCGGCGCGGCCACCGCGGCGGCCGGCGGCCTCGCCGGCTGCGGGTTCACCCGCGACCGGGACGAGCTCCTCTTCGGCTTCCACGGGGACACCGTCTCCATCGGCATCTACGAGAGCATCGTCGAGCTCTACCGGCGCAAGTACCCCGAGGCCCGGATCGGCTACACCTACGCCGATTCCTGGGGCTTCTCCCAACGGCTGCCCCTGATGCTCCGCGGCGGCACGGCGCCCGACGTGATGGTCGTCGCGGAAAGCTGGGTCTCCGGCCTCAGCCACCTCGGGGGATACGCCGACCTGACGGACTTCGTCGAGGCCGACGGCCTGACGGAGGACCGGTGGGTGCCCGGTTCCCTCAACCCCGCCCGGATCGGCGACCAGTTGCTGTGCCTGCCCGTCATCGTCTATCCCAAGGGCATCGCCTACAACGCGACGCTGCTCACCGAGCGCGGGGTGCCCCTCCCCCAGCCGGGCTGGAGCGAGCGTGACGTCGTCGAGACCGCGGCGGCCGTGGCATCCGGCGGCGATCGGGTCTGGGGGATGCCCGCCGCCTTCGGCCTCTTCCCCTACGACGTGGCCACGGTCCACGGCGGGCTGCCGTTCTCGGTGGAGAGCCGGACGATGACCGCGACCGACGAGCGCATGGTGTCGGCGGTCGAGCTGATCTCGGACCTCATCCACGAGCACCGGGCCATGCCGACCGGCGCCCAGTCGCAGTACGCGGTGAACTTCACCAGCGGTGTCTTCGGGATGGAGCTCTTCCCCGGCTACGCGCTCGCCTCCTACCGGGAGCAGATCGGTACCCGATTCGAGTGGGGCGTCGCGCCCTATCCGGCAGAGTGGGTCGGCACCTACCAGAACAACAACGTGGCGATCTTCGGCGGCTCGCGACGCAAGGAAGAGGCCTGGCACTTCGCCACGTTCCTGTCGACCGACCCCGACGCCCAGCGGCTCCTCCAGCCCATCGGCACGCCCGCGCTGGCGACGGCCGCCGCCCAGTGGCAGGACGACCTTCAGCCGGAGGACCGAGCACTCCCCTGGACACAGATGCTCCAGGACATGGACCGCCAGCTCGTCGCCTACCAGGGCGGCATCTTCAACAAGGTGTGGGACATCCTCGGCCAGGAGGTCGAGGCGGTGCAGACGCGCGACGTCCCGGTCCGCGAGGCCCTGCGCCAGGTGCAGGAACGCGGCACCCAGATCCTGCGGGCCTGAACGGCCGGATCGGAAAACCTCATGACCACTCTTCTCAGGACTCCCCCCGCGCGGTCCACAACCCCGATCTCCCGCTGGCGAAAGGCAGCACGCTCGGAATCCGCGGCCTTCTGGCTCTTCCTCAGCCCCTGGCTGATCGGCCTCGTCGGCCTCACCCTCGGGCCGATGCTCTACTCCCTGTACGCCGCCTTCACCCGATGGGACGGCGTGAACGCACCCGAGTTCATCGGCATACAGAACTTCCGGGTCATGTTCACCGCGGACCCGGACTTCTGGCCCTCCTTCGGGCGCACCTTCCTCTACGCCGGCGCCCGGGTCGCGCTGGGCACCGTCCTCGCCCTGGCCCTCGCCGCCATGGTCAATACCCGCATCTGGGGCCGGACGTTCTTCCGCACAGTCTTCTTCCTGCCGTCGATCGTGACGGGGGTGCCGCTCATCGTCGTCTGGTTGTGGATGTTCGACCCCACGGCGGGGATTCTGAACCACCTCCTCGGCCGGGTCGGGATCGAGGGCCCCGACTGGCTGGCCAGCAGCACCTGGTCGATCCCCGCGCTGGTCCTGATGAGCCTGACCGCCACCGGCGGCGCGATGATCATCTTCCTGGCCGGCCTCCAGGACATCCCCAACGACCTACGGGAAGCCGCCACCGTGGACGGCGCCGGCTGGTGGGCGCGGTTCCGCAACGTCACCGTGCCGCTGCTGTCCCCCGTCATCCTCTTCAACGTCATCATGGGGCTCATCGGCGCCCTGCAGATCTTCGCCGAGCCCTTCATCATGACCGGCGGTGGCCCCGAACGCTCCACCTACTTCTTCGGCCTCTACCTGTACAACGAGGCCTTTTCCTACTCCAACGTGGGCTACGCCTCGGCACTGGCCTGGGTGCAGTTCCTGGTGATCGTGCTGCTCACCGTCGCCGTGCTGCGCCTCTCCCGCCGACACGTCCACTACCTGGGCTCCTGACGCCCCGAGTACCGCGGAGGAACCCGCCGGCCATGGTCAAGAACAACACGCTCAGACTGACGCTGCCCCGAGGGCGTGTCGCGCTCGTCCCGCTCTACGTCCCCCTGTGCATCGCCGCCTTCTTCTTCATCCTGCCCTTCCTGTGGATGCTCTCCGGCGCCTTCAAGGAACCCAGCGAGATCACCGCCTATCCCCCCACCTTCTGGCCCGAGCGCTTCGACACCGACAACTTCTCCACCGCCGCGGCCGGCATCTCCATCTGGCGCTACTTCGGCAACTCCCTCCTCGTCGCCGTCGTCTCGACCATCGGCACCGTGCTGTGCTGCTCGCTGACCGCATTCGCCTTCGCCCACCTACGCTCCCGGGCCCGTGGCCCGCTCTTCGCGGTGCTGCTGTCCACGATGATGTTGCCGCCCTTCATCACCCTGATCCCCTCCTACTCGATCTACCAGGAGCTCGGCTGGCTCGACACCTATCTGCCGCTCACCGTGCCCAGCTTCCTCGGGGTCGGCGGAGCGTTCTACATATTCCTGCTGCGGCAGTTCTTCCTCGGCATCCCGAAGGAGCTCTTCGAGGCCGCCCACATCGACGGCGCCAGCCGGCTGCGCCAGTACGCGCAGATCGCGCTACCCCTGTCCAGGCCCGCCCTGATGACAGTGGCGCTCTTCCAGTTCGTCGCCTCCTGGAACGACTTCTTCAGCCCGCTGATCTTCCTGACGGACTCCGCCAAGTTCACGCTGCCCGTCGGAATCCGCTTCTTCCAGACGCTGTACGCCACGGACTACGGCACCCTGCTGGCCGCCAGCTGTGTCGCCGTGGCACCCGTCCTCCTGCTGTTCCTCATCGCTCAGCGCTTCTTCGTCCAGGGCATCGCCACCACAGGTGGAAAGGGTTGACACGGTCGGTCGGCCAAGGGCTGCCCGGCACGCCGGTGAGCGGGCCCTCGCACGGGCCTGCCGGGAGTCGCGGTCAGCCTCAGTCGCTTCCGGACGTGGGGGGACCGCCCGGGAAGTCGTCGAGGTGTCGGTGCCCCGCCTCGCCGACGCCGTCAGCATTCACCTGTTGGACGTCGTTTTCCGGGGTGAACTGCCCGCGCCGATTCTGTCCGGGCCCGTCGCACTGCGCCCGGCAGTAGGCCCTTCGGCGGTGTCGGCCGCGGGGGAACGGGCCGCGCCGGACGAGATGGTCCGCCTCAGCCCCTCCCGGAGGAGACGGGTGTGAGAACCAGTCACTCGGCTCGGCCCCCTCGCTGAGTCAGTCTCCCAGCCCTCCAGGCCCGGCCCACCGTCACGTGTACGAGGCGCCCGCGGCACCGCGGGCTGCCGAGTCGGCCAGGGCCTTCACCCGTTCGGCTGGCACCGGGACTCCTGGAGTCTGAGCGGCCCATTGCTGCAACTCCTCGGCGTTCATCCCGGAGGGCGGTTGCCCGACATAGAGGACGCCGTAGAGCGCGGTGTTCGGTCCGCTCCGCCAACTGTCGGCGAGGCTGCCGATGTCCACCGCGTCATGGCCAAGAGCGTCCAGCAGTTGTGTCGCCTCCCCCTTGGCGCCCGCGTCATTGCCCGCGATCGGCAGCGCGTTGCGGTCGGAAGCACCAGCCGGCCGAGCGAGGCTGAGCAACTGGTGTGGCCCAATGCTGTTGAGGGCTTTCACGACGTGGGCGTCGGCGAGGTGTCGTTGGACGAGTTCGCTTGAGGTGAGTTCGTTGGTGTCGAGTTCGGTGATGTGGCCGTCGCGTTCCGGGTAGTAGTTGGTGGTGTCGACGACGGTCTTGCCGGCCAGGGCCGTGGCGGGGAGTTGATCGTGGGCGTGGAGGGGGACGGCTGCCACGACGAGGTCGCCGGCCTGGGCGGCTTCGGTGGGCGTGGCCGCCCGGGCGCGCGTGCCGAGTTCCGCGACGAGGTCGGTGAGGGTCTCAGGTCCGCGGGAGTTGCTGAGCACCACATCCAGACCTGCCGCTACCGCCAGCCGGGCCACCGTGCCGCCGACGTGGCCGCAGCCGATGATTCCGAGGGTCTTCGTCACGTGCGGCGTCTCCCGTCGAGTCGGGTCCGGGCACCGCGGGTCTCCGAGAAGCCCGCGGTGTCGCGAGGGTGCGGGCGAACGTTCAGGTGGGAACTCCAGTCGCACGCCGCATGAGGGCGTCGAAGGCGCGGTCGGGCAGGACGCGCCGCATGGCGATCATCGGGCGGGCGGCGAAGCCGGTCGCGTAGCGGGTCTTGGGGCGGCGGGCGGTGACGGCCTTGCCGATGGCGTCGGCGATGACCTGGGGTGGGGAGTTGCGCTTGGCGTTGGCTTCGGAGCTGAGGGAGGTGGCCACGGCGTCGGCCTGCTTGGCATACGGGCCCGTGCCGGAGGTCTCCCGGAGGTGGTCGGCGGCGATGCCGCCCCACTCGGTGGCGATGCCGCCGGGCTCGATGACGACGACGTCGATACCAAAGGGCTTGACCTCCATGCGCAGGCAGTCGCTGAGGGCTTCGATGGCGAACTTGGTGCCGTGGTACCACCCGCCGAGCGGGGTGTGGATCTTGCCGCCCATGGAGCTGATGTTGATGATCGTGCCGCCGTGCTGGGCGCGCATGTGGGGCAGGGCGAGCTGGGCCAGCCGCATGGCGCCGAAGACGTTGACCTCGAACTGGCGGCGGGCCTCGGCCATGGGCACGTCCTCGATCGCACCGTAGGAGCCGTAGCCGGCGTTGTTCACCAGCACGTCGATCCGGCCCGATTCGGCGACGATCCGCTCGACGCCGGCACGCATGGACGCGTCGTCGGTGACGTCCATCGCCAGCGGCAGGACGCCACGGTCGGCCAGCGGCTCCAGGCGCTCGGTGCGACGTGCCGCGCCGTAGACGGTGTAGCCGAGTTCCTTGAGTTTCAGGGCGGTGGCCTCGCCGATGCCGGATGAGGCACCGGTGACAAGGGCGATCTTGGCGGTCATGGCATATTCCCTACGACTCATGTCCCTACGGGTAAGATGATGAACCATGGTTCACTCACTAGTGTGAACCATGGTTCACCCACGCGCAAGCACAGATCCCCCATCCGCTGGAGAGCTTCCATGGCCCAGCCCCGAACGCGCCGTCCCGTCGCGGTCCGCAACCGCCAGAAGATCCTGGCGGCCGCCCACGAGCAGATAACCCGACATGGGCCAGACGCCGGGATGGACGAGATCGCCGCCGCCGCCGGAGTGGCCGTCGGCACCCTCTACCGGCACTTCCCCACCAAGACCGACCTGGTCGCCGCCGTCGTCGCCCAGTCCGTCGCGGCCGTCGCCGACGACGCCGAGGCCGCCTGCGCCCGGGTCCGGGCGGGCTCCCGCGCCCTGGACGAGATCACCGACTTCTTCGGCCGCGTCATCGAGGCCGCCGCCACCGACCAGGCCGTCAAGGCCGCGGCCCGAGCCCTCGGCGCCGACCCGGACCACAAGGCCACGGAGGACCGCGCCAGCGCGGCCCTGGCCAGACTCATCCAGGCCAGCCAGACCGACGGCGACCTTCACTCCGACGTCACGGTGGACGACATCTACCTGCTCTTCTCGACCGCTCCCACCGACCAGCCGGTCACCGCCCGCGCCCGCTGGCTCACCCTCGTCTTCACCGGCCTCACCACCCACAGCCGCACCACGAACGACTGACCACACGATCGACCGCCATCGCCGCGAGCGGGCCGCCCTGAATCGATGACCACCCCCGGTTCATCCCGATCGCCCAGGTGGTGCCACAGCCGTCCGGGCGGGCGGTGTGCCAGGCGTTCATCGAGGCGATGCGCCGTTTCGGCATCCCCGCGGAGGTCCTGACCGACAACGGCAAGCAGTTCACCGGCCGCTACTCCCAAGCCCTGCCTACCGAGGGTCATGTTCGAGTGCGTGCGCCGGGAGAACGGCATCAACCAGCGCCTGACCAGGCCTCGGTCGCCGACCACAACCGGGCGAAATCGAACGGTTTCACAAGACCCTGCGTCGAGCGATACTCGACCACTCCGGCCCATTCCCCGACCCGGCCGCCGCCCAGGACGCGACCGGCGCCTGGGTCCACGCCTCCCACCACACACGCCCCCACCAGGCGCTGGAGATGGCCACCCCAGCCCGGATCTTCCGCCCTCACACGCTCCCGGCCAGCACCTCGCCGGCGCCAGGCCGGAACTGTCGAGCCGACGGCGGAGCCGTCGGAACCCGTGCGGCTGCCGATGCTGCCGCCTCCGCGGCCCTCCGAGGAGGACAGCCCATTCCAAGCCGTGGAGTTCGAGGCCGTCGTCAGCCCCGGTCGACAGGTGAGCCTGCCACAGGGCCAGAACCTGAAGTTCAGCCCGACCCTGATCGGACGACCGAGTCGTCATCCACGGCCTCGGACCGCCCCCGCCCGCGCGGGGGTGAACCGGTCTGTGCCGAACACTGGCTCACCTGTCAGCGGCCGGTTCGGGATCCCCACGTACGGCCGGTTGTGATGTCACTTTTGGTCAGTGCCAGGCCACATCGGTCCGGGCACGGGCGATCAGCTGTCTGCGGAGTGGGCGTCGACGAGGAGTTGTGCCGTGAGTTCCACGCAGCGCATCCGGGCGGGAGAGAAGTCGTAGGGCATCTTGGCGGTCGCCGCGGAGGCGCTCATCGGCGCATCTTCCTCCCCCCGCAGGTCAGCGTCGTAGATCTCGAAGAGCTCCTCCTCAGCCATGTCGAGACCAGCTGCCTCGATGGCCTGCTCCAGGGCCATTTGTTGGGCACATCGCTGTACGGCGAGCTCTTCGACGCGCGGGTCGTCGGGTTCGACGCCGTCGTCGAGGGCCGCCTCGGCCGCGTCAAGACGGTCCTGCTCGGCCCGCAGGTCTGGGTGAGTAGCCAGCACGATGAACACGCTGGCCTGGATGGCGGCGCCCAGCGGCCCGAAGATCCGTTCCGTGACCAGCAGCGCTTCCACGTCCGACGGTCGCAGTGCGTCCGGGGGCAGGTGGCTGAGCCGGTCCGTGACCAGTGCGGAGAGCAGCCCCAGCGGACTACCCACCACCTGCAGGCGCTGGACAGCCGCGCGCCGACGCTTGATGGCGGTCTCCTGCGCCGCCAGGGCTTCCTCCAGCCTGCTCAGGATCTCCTCGATGTCCCGGGCCTCGTCGAAGGCGGCCCGCATGTCGTCCAGGCCGATGCCGGCCTCTGCCATCCTGCGGATCCACAGCAGGCGGATCATGTCGTCGTAGCCGTAGCGGCGGCGGCCGTCCCCGCCGCGCTCGGGCTCCGGCAGCAGACCGATCTCGTGGTAGTGGCGGATGGCGCGTGGGGTGGTCCCGGCGAAGGCGGCAGCATCACCGATCTTGACCCGGCGGGGAGGCGTGATGGAGGGGTACATCGCAGACGGAGCCTTTCGTGCTGTGGCGCCTAGACCACACCACATGCCGCTACGGCAGGTGCAACAACACCGTCTAGTGATTGTGAGCGTGCCATTCCTCCTCCCCGACTGAGAGCTCAAAACACCGCCCCGGACGGCCGAATCCTCCGCACCCTGCGGGACGGCATGCTGCACGAAAGCGGCTACGGCGAGGTCTGGGCACGGGCTCGCGAAGCAGTGCTGACGCCTGAGGAGTACGGGTCGGAGCTGGCGAAACGCCCCTAGGGTCTGTCTGATAATTCCCGGTGGATCAGCGAGCGGCGGATGGCGCCCGGCTGGCAAGGCGCCGGATCGCAGCTCGTACTTGGCCGTACTCGCGCGATTCGGCAACGCAGCCAGGCGGGATGCCAGCCGTCGCGAGCCCGCCGGGGATTGTCAGACAGGCCCTAGGACCTCCGATGCCTGCGTCTCGACCTGGCTCAGCGCCGGCGTGGCCCCGGGGACCGCCCGCCAAGCGCGTCGGCCAGGGCGTCACCGTGCCGCACCGCGTCTACACGAAGTTCATCAGGGACACCGACGACGCCGAACACGCCGAGATCGCGGCGCGCCTCGCCGCCGGAGCGGCGACCTGAGATCCGCGACAACGCCCCACGCTGCCCCACACGTGCCGGTCAGCTGACCTCACCGCACCGCCTCTGACCTGCGCCTTTCCCACCCCGAGCGGCCAAGGCCGCGCCGCTGGGGAACATCTGGGGGACAAACTCCGCTTCGCCCCTTCCGAAGGCCCCGTTCACCATTCCCCAAACAAGGCTTTCTTCCCCCAACTCCGCGCGGCCCTCCACTCCAACAACTGCTCCTCGACTCACGCCTCCGCGATGCCCAAGGGCATCGGGCTCGCCACAGTTGGCCGTCGATGCTCATGGTCACCGGTTCGCCCGTCCCGAAGCCGCGGTCGTCAACGGCTCGTCGCGGGCGGGGCCCCGACCGCCGAGCCGTCGAACGCGATAAGCGGGTCAGTCGGTTTGTCGCTGGCCGTGTGCTGCCTGACCGCTGGAGCCCAGTGATGAGGGCCGGGCATCGGATTGGCGCAGGAGGTCAATGGCTTGGCACGCATTGCTGTGTACCCGCTGCCAGACTTCACGGAACCATGGGCCGCATGAGGTGATCAGCCGCCCCTCACCGTCGGCGGAGGGCCGTGCTCAGGCGACGCCGCTCCCACCCCTCGGCAGGGTCGCGGCGGTGCCACCCGCGTGGGATTCGACTACGTCGGAGTTCGAATGGAACGCAGCATTCCCAGGTACACGCGTGAAGGCGTGCCCGACGCCGAGGCCATGTCGCACCCGTTCATGACACAGGACGGCCTGAGGCTGAACCTGACCCGCTTCAAGCGGGGCGAGTGCGATGACGTGGTCCTGCTGGTACATGGACTGACCGCGTCCGGCGACATGTTCATCATGCCGGAGCACTACAACCTGGCCCGTTACCTTCTCGACAACGGGTTCGAGGACGTGTGGACGCTCGACTCGCGGCTGAGCAACCGGTTCCCGTACAACACCGAGCCCAACCAGTACACCCTCGACGATGTCGCCCACTACGACTACCCGGCCGCGCTGGCCGAAGCGCGCCGGCACGTGGGGCGGCAGCGGCGGATCCATGTCATCGCGCACTGCGTCGGCTCGACCTCGTTCATGATGAGCCTGTTCGGGGGCGCCGTCTCCGGTGTGACCAGCGTGATAGCCCAGAGCGTGGCGCTGATCATGCGGGTGCCGAAGTGGTCGCGCTGGAAGCTGGAGTACGGTCCGGAAGCTCTCGAACTCGGTCTGGGACTCCCCTCCCTCGACCCGCGGATGGCCGATGCGACGCGGTTCAGCCGGGGATGGCTGCTGTCCCGGCTGGTGTCACTGGCCCATCAGGAGTGCGACAACCCGGCCTGTCACATGGTGAGTTTCATGTGGGGCACCGGTTGGCCGGCGCTGTACAGCCACGCCAATCTGACACCGGCCACCCATGACCGCGTCGCGGACCTTCTGGGCCCTGTCGGACTGCACTACTTCCGGCACATCCGGAAGATGGCCCGGGCCGGGCGCGCCGTGAAGTACGACGTCGGCGACCGGCGGCACGCCGACCTACCGGACGACTACCTGATGGACGCCGCGCGGCAGAGCACACCGGTTCTGTTCGTGACCGGCGCACACAACAACGTCTTCGGGGATGCGAACGTCGTCTGCCACCGGGTCCTCTCGCAGTACGCCCCCGACCTGTACGAGCTGGCGGTGCTGCCCGGCTACGGCTACGTCGACCCCTTCTGGGGCAAGGACGCGCACCGTGACGTGTTCCCGGTGATGCTCGACTTCCTGAAACGGCGGGCGAACTGACATGCCGGACCACGAGGCCCCCACCCCCTCGGAGCACGTGGACGCCGTGGTCGTCGGCTCCGGTTTCGGCGGTTCCGTGACGGCCTACCGGCTGGCCGAGGCAGGCCTGTCGGTGGTGCTGCTGGAACGCGGCCGTCCCTACCCACCCGGCTCCTTCGCCCGCACCCCGGCGGAGCTGGGCCGCGCGTTCTGGGACCCGGCGGCGGGTCTGTACGGCCTCTTCGACATACGCAGCTTCCGCAGGTTCGACTCCGTGGTGGCCAGCGGCCTTGGGGGCGGCTCCCTCGTCTACGCCAACGTGCTGCTGCGCAAGGACGAGCACTGGTTCGTCGACGAGCAGCCGCTGCCCGGCGGCGGGTACGAGTCCTGGCCGGTGAGCCGCGCCGACCTGGACCCCCACTACGACGCCGTGGAGCGCATGCTCGGCGCCACCCCCTACCCGCTGGACCGTCCCCCCTACACGCGCACGCCCAAGACCCACGCGATGCGGGAGGCCGCGGACACACTCGGCCTCGACTTCCAACTGCCGCCGCTCGCCGTCAGCTTCGCCCCCGCGCCCGGTGCCGACCCCGAACCGGGACTCCCGATCGACGAACCGGCATACGGCAATCTGCACGGCACGACCCGCAGGACCTGCCGGCTGTGCGGCGAATGCAACCTCGGCTGCAACGAGGGAGCGAAGAACAGCCTCGACCACACCTATCTCTCCGCTGCCCGGCACCACGGCGCCGACCTGCGCACCCACCACGAAGCACGGGCCATCCGCCCCCTCCCGCGCGGCGGTTACGCGGTGGACTACATGCGGTACGACCCGAACAGCACGGGCCGAGGGGTCGGCCATGGCGGTCCGCCGACGGTGGACACCATCGGCTGCGACCGACTGGTGCTGGCCGCCGGCACCTACGGCACCTCAACCCTGCTGCTGCGCTCCCGCAGACACCTACCCGGCCTGAGCCCCGCCCTCGGAACCCGCTTCTCGCCCAACGGAGACCTACTCGCCCTCCTGGTCAGGGCCGGGCGAGGCGGCCACCCGCGCCCTTTGGAGCCCAGTCGAGGGCCGGTGATCACCGCCGCGATCCGACTGCCCGACGAACTCGACGGCCCCGGTGCGACCGGTCGCGGCGGATACCTCGAGGACGGCGGATACCCCGCCTTCGTCGACTGGCTTGCGGAGGGCGCCCACCTCCCGCGGCACCTCTCGCGCGGCCTGCGCTTCGCGCTCGGACGGATCCTCGCGAACGCCACCCGCGCACCGGACACCCACCTGTCCCGGGCGGTTTCGGAACTGGTCGGGCAGGGCCTGCTCTCCAGCACCTCCATTCCACTGCTCGGCATGGGCCGGGACATACCGGACGGCGTGCTCCGGCTGCGCGACGGCCGGCTGGACGTCGACTGGTCCACGGCCACCAGCGCCGCGTACTTCGACCGGCTGCGCGAGACCATGCGGCAGGTGGCCGACGTCCTGGGAACCCGCTACGTCGAAAACCCGCTGTGGTACCGCAAGCGCGTCGTGTCCGTCCACCCAGTCGGCGGCGCGCCGATGGCACACCGCGCCGAGGACGGCGTGTGCGACCCCTACGGCGAGGTGCACGGCCACCCCGGACTCTATGTAGCGGACGGCGCGGCCCTCCCAGGACCGGTGGGCACCAACCCGTCACTCACCATCGCGGCACTGGCCGACCGCATGTCCACACACCTGCTGGAGAACCACTCCGCCACGCGTGCCAGGCGGTCGGTGAACCTCCCGCCCACCGCCACCGCATACCGCGACAGCACCTCCCTCACCTTCACCGAGCGGATGCTCGGCTTCTACACTCCCGGGGCGCGGAATCCGGGCACCGCGGGCACGACCGAGAACAGCGCCTGCCCAGCGCAACGGATCTCGGTGCGGCTGACCGTGACGATCGACGACGCGGACGACTTCCTGGACGAACCCGGTCACCAGGCCCGAGTCGACGGCTGGATCGACTCACCAGGCCTCGGCGGACGACGGCCGATCCAGCGCGGCTCGTGCCGCATGTTCTCCCCGGACGACGCAGCCGACGGCCGGACACTGACGTACCAGCTCCACTTCACCGACGCCGAGAACCGCCCCCACACCCTCACCGGCCGCAAGGAACTCACAGGCGGAACCCCGCTGAGTCTCTGGCCGGAGACGACCATCCTTCCCTTCAGGCTGCTGGACGGCCACATCCGAAGCCGGGAAGAACCACGGGCGACAGTAGTCGGGGCGGGGAGACTTAGGATTTCGGTCACCGACTTCCTGCACCAGTTGACGACCTTCCGCACCACCGGACCACGCGGCGCCGCCGCGCTCGACCGCTTCGGCCGGTTCTTCCTCGGCCGGCTCTGGCACTTCTACGGCCCAAAGGCTCGATGCCCCGGGGGAAGACGGAGCTGATCCCCGCCCGGCACCACCGGCCGGGCGGGGGCCGGGTTCAGGATCCGCTCACACGCGGGAGCGACCGGTCGCCGCATGGCCGCGGGCCTGACGGCGGTAGTCGCTGGGTTGGTCAGGTCGCGGCGGGCGTGCTCGAGTCGCTCCCGTCGGATGTGCGCGGTGACCGAATGCCCGTGGTCGTGGAAGACCGGGTGCGGGCTGCACGGGGAGATGTGGAGAGCGCGCTGCCGCGACTCCGGTGGCACCCTTTCCTGGTGCCCTCCGGAACATCCAGCACCAGGGCGATGTCACGGACGGTCAGATCAACGGAGAAGCGCAGCGTCAGGACCTGCCGCTGCGGAAGCGGCAGCTCCGCCAGGGCTTCGGACACGGCCAGCGCCAACGCCCGGTCCTCCTGCCCCGCTCTCGCACGGCGATACGTACCGGGTGCCCGCTGTTCGGTGAGCACGGAGAGCGCAACCGAGGCAGATGAAACCGGCCCGACTGCCGTCACCGCACGTCGCGACATGTCGCACCCGGCTCGCGGTCCAGCAGGCGCCGCGGCTCGTCCACCAGCATCCGGGCGATGCGCTCCGCCGGGACGCCGCGCTCCCGCAGCGCGGGAGCGATCCGTGCGATGAGGTAGCCGTAGCCGTGGCCGCCGTGTGCCTGGAGTTGCGCCTTCGTCCAAAGCGATCCGCCCAGGACGTGTCGCGACGACGGGTGCTCCGCGCAGAACCGGGCGAAGAAGTCCAGGCGTTCGGTGTCCGACGGATTGCGGACACGTCCGACGTGGCCCGCCTCCGTCCCGAAGCACATCTCGAGCACGGCGCCCGCGGCCGCGAGGTCGGCCCAGTACGCCGCGTCCATGTACTCGTCGGCGTTGGTGAGGACGACCCGCTCGGCCGGCAGGCCCTCGTCCGCGCACAGCGAGAGCACCTCGAGGCCGCGGGTAGCCTCGGGGTCGAGGCGTACCGTGACGGCGGCACCGGCCCGTACGGCGGCTCGCGCCGCGGCACGCAGCATGGCGCGCTCCGGCTCCGGCAGGTCCGCCGTCGTGCCCATGATGCCGAGGATGCCGGCGCGGTAGCCGGTGCCCGGCACCCGGTCGAGCAGCGCGCCGGCCAGGTGCTCCTCCAGCCTGTACTCGTCGAGTTCGGCGATCCAGCCGGGCAGGGTGGCACGGATGTAGGCACCGTAGCCGCACACGATGGTCATCCCCGAGCGCTGTGCCAGGTCGGGCAGGCCGGCGTGGTCGGGACCGAGGCCCCACGAGGTGGCCTCGACGAGCGAGTGCTGGCCGAGCGCGACGGCGCGAGCCAGTTCGGCGACGGCGACGCCGGGCTCGTCGAGGCGGAGGTTGTCGGCCAGCGCCAGCATGTTCCAGCGCAGATAGCCGAGTGTCTCGGGGACCACGCGATCCGCCGAAGGACCCGGCGGGGCGCCGTCGCGCCGCAGCGCGGAAGCGTCGCTGAGGACGTGGTCGTGCATGGACGTGACGCCCAGCCGCTCCGCCGGGATGGCTCCCAGCACGGTCTCGATCACGCTCGCCCCCTCAGTCCCGGATCTCGCCGCGCGTCTCGGCGACGGCGACCATCTCGAACACGTTGCCGCCCGACCGCGTAACGGATGAGCCCGGGCACGTTGACAGCAGCGGTGCGCGCTGCTCGGGGGTCGGGGTCGGGGTCATCGGCACGGAGTTCCCCCTCTAGGATGGATCCATTCCAAATGATATCGGATACACACGCCTGCGGGAGAGTACATGACCGGTGCGGAGCGGAAGGTCGGGGAGCTCGGGCTCGACATCCCCGACTACGCCCATCCCCCCTACGGCCGGCGATACGGCCCCATGAAGCCCTTTCACCGCATCGGCAACCTGCTCCAACTCAGCGGGTTGACCCCGGAGAACCGGGCCGGCGAGCGCCTGCACCCCGGCGTCGTCGGCGACGACGTCACGATCGAGCAGGGCTATGCGGCGGCACGGCTCACCGCGATCCACACGCTCGGGATGATCCGCTACGCGATCGGCTCGCTCGACAACGTCGCGGGCCTGTCCCGGGCGCTGTGCTTCGTGGTCTGTCCGCCGGGGTTCGAGCTGCTCCACGAGGTCTCCAACGGCGCCAGCGATCTCTTCCTCGAGGTCTTCGGCGGCGAGATCGGGAGCATGGGTCGCGCGTCGATCGGGGCCACGTCGCTCTCGCGCGGCAACTGCTTCGAGCTCTGGCTTGACCTGGAGTGCGTGCCTGGGTCGACCGCGTCATGACGCCGGGGCGCGACGTTACCCGGACGGTCACGTTCTGGCTCGTCTTCGCCGCCTCGGCGCTGGGCGCGACGACGAACGCGGCGAGTACGCCGATCATCCCCGTGTACGTCGAGCGCGTCCTGGACGGCGGGACGACGCTGTCCGGCCTCGTCATCTCGCTCGCGGCCGTCGCCTCGATGGTCGCGATGCCGGTCGCCGGAATGCTGGCCGACCGGCACGGGTATCGGGTGGTCGCCCTCGCGGACGGCGTGGTGGCGGCGCTCGGGATGGTCCTGCTCGCGGCCGTGCCGTCGCTGTGGGGAGCCGGCCTGGGCCGCGTGCTGTTCGGCCTGGGAAACGCCGCGGCGATGACGCTCGTCATGACCTGGCTCGTCGCGACGGCGCCCGCGGCGCAGCGCGGCAAGGCACTCAGCGTCTTCGGTCTGAGCGTGTGGATGGGGCTCGCCCTCGGCCCGCAGATCGGCGCGGCCGTGAACCAGGCGATCGGTCCCGCCGCCGTGTTCGTCGTGTGTGCCGTGTTCGAGTTGGCCACCGCCGCGCTCATCGCCTGCCTGCCGCGACCGCCGCGGTCGACGCCGGCCGATCCGACGTCCTCGACTCCTCAGCACGCGGTGGTGGTCCGGCGCGCCTTCCTCGCGGTATGGACGCCCGGCGTCGTCGCCGCGGCGGCCTGGTGCGGTGAGGGGCTGATGCTCGGCTTTCTCATCGTCCATCTCGAAGCCGGGGGCGTGCCGGCGAGCGGCCTCATGGGCGCGGCCTCCGTCTTCGTGGTCTTCTCCGTCAGTGTCATCGGGGCGCGCGTCGCCCTCGCGAGCCTGCCCGACCGCATCGGTCCGCTGCGTTCGACCGCGGTGTCGCTGTGCGCGCTCGCGGCGGGTCTGGCCACGCTCGGCCTCGCCCGCGGGTTCTGGGTCGCCGCGGTCGGCGTGGCCCTGATCGGCGTCGGCTTCTCACCGCTGTATCCGTCGCTGACGATGCTCGCCACGCGCGGCCTGACCGTCGGGAACAGGGCGCTCGGTCTTGGCATGTTCTCCAGCTTCACGAGCGTCGGCTACGCCGGCGGCGCCCTCATCGGCGGGCTCGTGATCGCCGTCGCGTCGACGACCTGGGCGTTCGTCCTCGTCGCCGGGCTGCAACTGGCGGCGTTGGCAACCGTGACGACCTTCACCCGCGACGCCGGCGCGCGGCGCGACCTCGCGGCGTGAGTCCGGGTACCGTCGGCGCCCTCAGAGGATCACGCGGCGACCGGCGCCGGCCGCGAGGGCGGGGCGGCGATGACGTGCACGCGCTCAGGATCGGGGCATGTGACGCGGACGCGCGTGCTCACCACCAGGGACGACGCGTCGACGGAAGGGGGTAGCGAGCACACGACCTTGCGCCCCGCGTCGGTCATCAGTTCCAGGCGGAATCTCGTGCCCTGGAAGCTCAGCAGGCGAATCGTGCCCTCGACATGCCAGGTGGGACACGGCTCGTCGACCGGGACCAGTTCGAGGTCCTCCGGGCGCAGCACGGCGGTGCCGTCGACCTCGGTGCCCCGCGAGTCGTCGAGGATGCGCCCGCCGGCCGTGGGCAGTAGGTTCGCCTCCCCGAGAAAGCCCGCGACGTACGCGTCGACGGGGTGCCGGTAGAGGTCCTCGGGCGAGTCCACCTGCACCAGGACGCCGTCCCGCATGATCGCGACGCGGTCCGACATCGTCAGGGCCTCCGTCTGGTCGTGTGTCACCGACACCGTCGTGATGCCGACCTCGCGCTGGATGCGGGTGATCTCGACCTGCATCTGCTCGCGCAACTGCTTGTCCAGTGCGGCCATCGGCTCGTCGAGCAGGAGAACACCGGGGTTCGCCGCCAGTGCGCGGGCGAGCGCGACACGCTGCCGCTGACCGCCGGAGAGTGACGCCGGGGAGCGGTCGGCCATGCCCGGCAGTTGGACGAGCGCGAGCATCTCCTCGGCGACGGCACGCCGCTCCTTGGCCGGGCGCCGCGCCGCGAGCAGCGGGAACGCGACGTTGTCGCCGACCGTCATGTGCGGGAACAGCGCGTAGGACTGGAACACGACACCGACATCGCGCTTTTGCGGCGGCCGCCTGCCGACATCAACGCCGTCGAAGGTGAGGCGGCCGCTGTCGACCGTCTGGAGACCGGCGATGACGTTCAGCAGCGTGGACTTGCCACTGCCGCTCGCGCCGAGCAGCGTGACGAACTCGCCCGGCCGGACATCGAGGGACACCCCCTTGAGCACGTGGTTGTGGCCCAGCGTGACGTGCACGTCCGCGATCGAGAGGGCGATGGTCATGGCGTGACTCCTTCCAGCGCGGCCGGCCGCTCGGTGGGTCGCGTGAACGCCGCGCGGCCTGCCCGGCGCCGCCTGACGGCATTGCTGACGGGAATGACGGCGAGCACCAGGACGGCGAGGACCGAGACCAGGGTGGAGGCCGCGGTCAGCTCAGGCGAGAACGCCTCCTGCGACGCGTTGAGCATCCGCAGCGGCAGCGTCTGCTCTCCCGGCGGCATGAGGAAGACCGCGAGGACGACCTCGTCGAACACGACGACGAAGGCGAACAACGCGCCCGACAGCAAGTACGGCGACAGTGCCGGCAGTTCGATCTTCCAGAGGATCAGCGGCCACCGCGCGCCGAGCGTGCGCGCCGCGGGACGCAGCGCGGGGTCGATACGGGCGATGCCGCCGGAGACGATGACGAACACGTACGGCAGGGCGATAAGAGCGTGCCCGAGGATGAGTGGGACGAACGTGCCGCGCAGAAAGCCGAGGTCCATGGTGACGCCGTGGAGCCCGACGGCGTAGGCGATCGGCGGCAGCGCGATCGGGAGGATGAACAGCGTGCGGATCCAGCGCCGCGCCACCGGGTTGCGCACCCTCGTCAACCCGAGCGCACCGAGCGCGCCCAGGACGGCGGCGATGGCGGTGGAGACCGTCGCGGTCCACAGGGACAGCCGGAACGACTCCAGCCACCGGCTGTCGGTGAGCACCTCGGCGTACCACTGCGGCGAGAAACCCTGGGGTGGGAACAGGATGAAGCTGCCCTCGGTCCAGGAGGTCGCCACGAGGACGAGGAACGGGACGATCAGGAGCAGGCTCGCGAGCACCGCCACCACGACAACGGGCACCCGGTACCAGCCGAGACTACGGGCGACGATCGTGCTCATCGCGTCATCCCCACTTCTCGCTGACCCTGAACAGACGGTCGGCGATGAGGTAGACGATCATCATTCCTCCCACAAGCAGCATGCTCATCGCCGCACCGATGTCCGGCCGGTTGGCCTGGCTCATCTGGGCGTTGATGACGCCGGACACGGTCATGTTGCCGGGCCCGCCGAGCAGCAGCGGCGTGACGTAGAAGCCGAGCGACATGACGAAGACGAGGACGCCTCCGCTCAGTACCGACGGCAGGATCTGCGGCCAGGTCACGGCACGGAACGTCAGCCACGGGCCGGCTCCGAAGATCGTCGCGGCGTTGAGCTGCTCGCGGTCGATCGACTGGAGCGCCGACATCACCGGCAGCACAGCGAACGGCAGCATGACGGCCACCATCGCCGGATACATGCCCAGCGTCGTCTGGTAGAGCTCGATCGGCTCATCGGCCAAGCCGAACAGGCCAAGAAGCCAATAGATGGCGCCCCGGGGCAGTTCGAGCAGCATCCAGCCGAACGAACGCACCATGATCGACGTCCACAGCGACAGGACCAGCGCGGCGAGCAGCGCGAACCGCAGCCAGGCCGGCGACGCGACGACGGCCAGGGCATAGGCGGTGCCCTGCACCATCGTCAGGACCATGACGACGACGGCCATGATCACGGTGCGGGTGAGCGAGCCGGCGAAGGCTGGCACGTCGAACGCGTCGGCATACGCCGATCCGCCGCCCTCCAGCGACCGGGTGACGAGGGTGATGAGCGGCCAACCCAGCGCGAGCGCGAAGAAGATCAGCGGTGGCCACAGCAACCACCGGGACTCGGCCTTGGTCATACCCGGCGGCCGGGGCGCCGGGGCCTCTCCGCGTACGCGCGGCACGGCCATCACCGGCTTGCTCACGTCCTCACGTTCCTGATCAACGGTGCTCGGGGGTTTCGGGGTGGTCCGCGCCGGCGTCGTCATCGGTGCCTCGTCAGCCGGCCAGCCAGGCCGTATAGGCCGTCAGCAGGTCTTCGTAGTTCTCGCCGCGCCATTGGTCGTCCCAGCGCAGCATCTGGTCCTCGTGCTCGGGCGAGTTCACCAGATTCTCCGCGACATCGTCGGGGAGGTGGTCGAAGACCTCGGAGTTCACCGGGCCGTACAGTGTGCGTTCGGTGAAGCTCGCCTGCCGCTCCGGGTCGTTCATCCAGCCTGCGAGCGCGATGACGGCGTCCCGGTCGCTCGACGCGCTGGGGAACGCGAAGCCTGACGGCACGGCAAACGCCTGGTTCCACTGGATCGTGACGTCTTCGCCGGCGTTCATGAGAGCCGTGTACTGGCCGGTCACGGTCACGGCGATGGCGGCGCTGCCGCTGACCAGCAGCTGCTGCACCTCCGGGTAGGCCTGGTAGAACACCAGGTCGTCGCGGATCGTGTCGAGCTTGGCCTCGGCCCGCTCGATGTCGAGTGGGTACAGGTCCTCCGGCGCCACACCGTCGGCCAGCAGCGCGATCTCGTACGACGCGTCGAAGCTGCCCGGCGCGCCCGGCCAGGCACGCGTGCCGGGATACGCCTCGGTGTCGAAGAAGTCCGCCCAGGTCTGCGGGCCGCCGTCGGGGAAGGTGTCGGTGAGCCAGCCCTGCGCGATCCCGAAGACGAAGCCGCCGACGAAGTACGGGCGCAGTTCCTCGGGCAGCAGATCGCCTCGCACGTTCTCGGGGAGCTCGACGAGGTTCTCGACGTGGCTCAGTGTCTCGGCGGCGCTGGACTGGAAGACGTCGTACTCGCCCTCGTCGCCGCTGAGCATGCCCATGTAGATCGCGTCCTCGATCGGGACGGAGACGACCTCGACGCCGGTCTCGTCCTGGAAGTCGTCGAAGTACGCGGCCTGCCGGCTCTCGTTGGTCGGTCCGCCGAAGTCGGCCCAGATGATCTCGCCGCTGAGTCCCGACGCCGGGTCGCCGGAGCCGGCGCAGCCGGCCGCGAGGGCGGTGACCACTACGAGCGCGGTACCGGCCATCGTGGCACGGCGCATGCGGATGATGCTTGCCATGGGAAGCGGGTCCTCCTCGGTGGCCGAGCGATGGATCCAATCTAGGCGCCTGTGGATCCTTGCGGGTGTCCGAGATGTTTCGCCTCTGCAACATCGCCCTGGCTCCGGATCGGGGCGCCCGGCCCGCCCCACGTCGGGCGGTGGCGAGGTGGCGGTTGAGGCAGCCGGTCCGGGCCCGTCACCAGCCGCGCTGGCGCTTCGCGGGGAGCAGTTCGGCCGCCGTGACGGCCATCGTGTCGTCGCCGCGCGTCACCCACACACGTGCCTCGGGCCAGTAGTCGCTGAGCAGCTCGGCGCATACGCCGCACGGCTCGATCACGTGCTGGGTCCCGATCGGACGACGAAGCACGCTCACACAGCTCACCACCACCGCCGGGGCGGCGCCGGTCACCGCGGCGTGCGACACGGCGTTCCCGGCGGCGACGCCCTCGGCGCACACCGCCCCGCGCCGCGAGGACGCGTCGACGTGCACGCCGAGATGCACGGACCCATCGCTGAGCCGCATCGCGGCGACAACCTCGTGCCTGCCGGTCACGTATACCCGGTCGAGGAGGGCGAGGGCCGCCTCCATCAGCTCGGCGTCGTCGTCACTCATCTCCGGCGGTCGAGTCAACGGCGGCCTGCTCACGGGAGGTGGCCGCCCTACGCGGTGATGCCGAGCAGCTTGGCGTAGTTGCCGCCTTCGACAAGGGCGCGGTCGGCCTCGTCACGAATGGCCTTCCTGATCTTCAGCCGCTCGATGTCGAAGTCGGAACCGGGCCACTCCGTGCCCATGAGGATCCTGTCCGGACCGAGCCGCGCGTAGGCGCGTTTGACGTCGGCCATGAGCGTCGCCGACGTCTCGAGGTAGACGTGCGGCTGGCGTTCGGCGACGGTGATCGCCTCGGGCACATTCCAGACCGCGCCCATGTGGGCGATGATCGTGGGTACGTCCGCGTGATCCTTCGCGATCTCCTCGATGGCGAAGGGCGCGCAGAACGCGTCGTCGAGCGCGTTGATCAGCACGACCATCCCGTGTTCCGCGCACTGACGGAAGACCGGATCGAGCAGACCATGGTCGGCGACGTGATAGCCATGCAGGCTGGGATGCAGCTTGAGCCCCCGAATGCCCGCCGCGGCGAGGCGGCGGATCTCGTCGAGAGCGTCGTCCGACTGCGGCATGACCTGACCGAATCCGATGAACCGGTCCGGGTACGCATCCTGCATACCGATGATGAAGTCGTTCTCGATCCGCTGCGAGAGCGAGCACACCATAGCCATGTCGACGCCGGCGGCGTCCATGCTGTCAAGGATCCGCCGCGGGTCGAAGGGCACGTACGCGGGCGGCTGCTCACCCGCGCGGACTCCGGTGAGGTAGTCCGAGCGCCCACGGACATCCTGGGTCGTGTTGTACGCGTCGATGATCATCAGCCGGCCAGCCACTCCGTGTAGGTGTCGAGCATCGCCTGCTTGTTGTCCGCGCGCCACTGCTCGTTCCACGGGATGACGAGACCATCATGCTCTGGCGAGTTGGCCAGGGTCTCGGCGAACTCGGGGTCGAGGACGTCGAACACCGCGGAGTTCACCGGGCCGTACCCCGTGCGCTCGACGAACGTCGCCTGGTTCTCCGCGTCGTTCATCCATTCGGCGAGAGCCGCCACGGCGTCGGAGTTGCTCGACTCCGGTGGAATGACGAAACCCTGCGGCGTCGTGAACGCCTGGTTCCACTGCACGGTGACATCCTGACCGGCGTTGCGCAGAGCATTGAACTGGCCGGTCACCGATACGGCGATCGACGCGCTTCCGCTGACGAGCAGTTGCTGCACCTCGGCATAGGACTGATAGAACACGAGGTCGTCGCGGATCGTGTCGAGCTTGGCGACAGCCCGATCGAGATCGAGTGGGTAGAGGTCCTCGGGCGCGACGCCGTCGGCCAGGAGCGCGATCTCGTACGACGAGTCGTAGAACGCCGGCGCACCCGGCCAGGCACGCGTGCCGGGATAGGTCTCGGTGTCGAAGAAGTCAACCCAGTCCTGCGGACCGCCGTCCGGGAACGTGTCCGTCAGCCACCCCTGCGCCATGCCGAGGTAGAAGCCGCCCAGCAGATAGGGACGCAGTTCGTCCGGCAGCAGGTCAGACTGGGCTGACTCCGCCAACTCCCGCATTCCATTGGGATAGTTCAGAACCTCGGCGGCGCTGACCTGGAACGCGTCGTAGTCACCGGCCTCGCCCTCGAGCATGGGGTAGGAGATGGAGTCCTCCGTGGTCACAGAGGTCACCTCGGCACCGTACTCGTCGGCGAACCCGTCGAAATACGCGATCTGACGGCTTTCGTTGGTGGGGCCGCCGAAGTCGGCCCAGATGATCTCGCCGCCGATGCCGCCGTCGGCGGTGTCTCCCGACGTGCTGGAGCAGCTCACGGTCAGAGCACCGACGCTGATCAGCGCGACGCCCGAGGCGACGAGCCGCCCACGGAAACTAAGGGTCATGTCAACGTGCTCCTCCGAAGCGACCACCGGGCAAGTTGGATCCAAAGTACATCCTCTTGGATCCTTTGACTACCGCCAGCTTTCACATCGGGGGACGGCGGCCGATGTGGCCGAGCACGGCCTCGATTCCCGCCGTGGCGCAGAGCAGCGCGAACTCACCCCGGTGACGCCCGACGGCCTGCAACCCGACCGGCAGCCCCGCGCTGAATCCACCAGGTGTGACGACAACGGGGTGCGCTGTGACGGTGAATCGGTTCGCGAGCATCTGCCAGCGGAAGTACCGGTCGTACTCGACACCGCCGACCCGGTCGACCCATTCCACCTCGGCGGGCGGGGCGACGACGGGCGTCGCAGGCGCGATGAGCACGTCGAAGTCGTCGAACAACCGCTCCGTACGGCGGAAGATCTCGGTGCGCGCACGCAGCGCGTCCGCGAGTTGGCCCGCCGTGAGCCGCTCGCCTTGCCGGATGTTGCGCAGCAGGTCGGGGCGCATCACGTCGGGATGCCGCGCCGCCTCCTCGCGGCCGAAGGCGAAGAAGTTGAACATCTCGATCGTCTCCCACGCCTCCTCGGCGTCGGCGAGCTCGGGCTCCAGGTCGGTGATCGGATACCCGGCGGCTGCGAGCGCGTCGCGGGCGGCCGCGTGGGCGGCGGCGACCTCCTCGCTGATCGGCACGCCGCCCGCCGTCGCACTCCAGCCGATACGCACGTGCGGCGGGGCACTCGAGGCGACTTCAAGGAAGCGCGCGGGATCCTCGGGGATCGAGATCGGGGCGTAACGGTCGGCGCCGCTCATCGCCGCCAGGCCGAGCGCCGCGTCAAGGCTCGACCGTGCCATGGGGCCGAGCACGCCGTGTGCGGTCCAGCCGTTGTCGGGGCGACCACTCGCTACCCGGCCGGGTGTCGGGCGCACCCCGACGACGTTACAGAACGCCGCGGGGTACCGCAGGCTGCCGCCGCTGTCGGAGCCATCGGCGATCGGCAGCATGCCGACCGCGAGCGCCGCGGCCGCGCCGCCGCTCGAACCACCCGCGTGGCGTGAGGTGTCGTACGGGTTGCGGCAGACGCCGTGCAGCGGGTTGAACGTCAGGGTCCCGAGCCCTTGCTCGGGCGTAGCGGTCTTGCCGATGATGATGGCGCCCGCCGCGCGAACGCGGCGCACCATGAGGGCGTCCTGGGTCGCTGCCGGAGCGTCGGCGTAGGCGGCGGAGCCGTGGCTCGTCGGCAGCCCCGCGACGTCCATGAGGTCCTTCACGGCAGTGGGGAGTCCGTGCAGGACGCCCACCTCCTCCCCCCGCGCCACCGCGCGGTCGGCCTCGCGAGCCGCCGCCAACGCCTGCGACTCCGGGACCATCGAGACGATGGCGCCCACCCTGTCGTTCGTCTCGGCGATACGGTCCAGGTGGGCGCGCATCACCTCCTCGGCGGAGATCTCGCGGGTGCGGATGCCACGCGCCAGATCCGCGGCGCTCCACCAGTGCAGCGGGCTGTCGGTCGTCCCGGTCGTCATGTGGGTGTATCCGTTCTCTGTCTAGCCAGCCAGCAACGCGGCGGGGCGCGCGATGAGCATGTCGTCGATCCTCCGGGGCGCGACGCCCATCCGGGCGAGGGCGGGAGCGACCCGACGAACGACGTGTCCGTATCCCATGCCGCCGTAGCGGGAGAGTTGTCCTTTGGTCCATACGGAGCACGTCAGGGTGACCGCGGCGGAGGGGCGATCGTCGAGGAGTGCGCAGAGGAACTCGACGCGCTCGGCGTCGGTGGCGTCTCGGGCGCGGTCGGCGAAGTAGTGTTCGCTGCCGAACGCGAACTCGACGGTCACTCCGGTGTCGACGATCTCGCGCACGTAGGTACGGTCGAGCACCTTGTCGATGTTGCAGAAGAGCACGCGCGACGGGTCGAGACCCTCGGACGTGAGGATCGCCACGACCTCAGGCCCGCGGCGGGCCGCGGCGTCGAGGCGAACGCTCACGGCCGCGTTCGCCGCCGCGGCGGCCCGTGCGGCGGCGCGCAGCGCACGGTGCTCGACCGGCGTGATCTCGGCGCTGGTGCCGAGCAGACCCAGCAGGCCCGCGCGGTATCCGGCGCCGGGGACGGCCTCGGTGAGCGCCGTCGTGAACGCACGCTCCATCCAGGCCTCTGTCTTCGTGGCCCACCAGCCCGGCAGGGTCTTGTCGATGTAGCTGCCGTAGGCCGCGACGATATGGACTCCAGCGGCGCGCGAGATCGCCGGAAGGTCGGCGTGGCGTGGCCCCATCCCCCACGACGTCGCCTCGACGATCGCGCCGAGACCCGCCTCCGCGGCGGCGGACAGTTCGGCGACGGCGGTCTCGGGCGAGTCGAGCGTCAGGTTGTCGGGCAAGGACAGATAGCTCCACCGCAGGTCGCCGAGGACCTCCGGGCGCATCGGCCCCTTGAGCGTCCCGCCTTCGCGCGTCGGCCGCACCAGGTGCCGCGCATCGGTGAGCACATGCTCGTTCGTCGCGACCCGGCCGAGCGCTGAGGCCTCGATCGGACCGAGGACCGTCTGGATCACGCGCCCACCTCGTCATACACGGTCTGGCCGCCGACGACGGTGCGGCGTACGGTCAGCACGCGCAGGCGATCGATCGGCACCGCTGTGGGGTCCGCCGACCACAGGGCCCAGTCGGCGAGACGACCGGCCCGCAGCATGCCGCGGCTGGATTCGGCGAAGGCGGCGTACGCCGCGCCGGTCGTGTAGGCGGCCAGCGCTTCCTCGACCGTGATCGCCTCGTCGAGGCTCAGCGGCTCGTCCTCGCCGCGCACCCGCCGGGTGACCGCCTGCCACATGAGATGGCGCGGATCGAAGGCGAAGAACGGCCCGTCCGAGCCGAACGCGACGACGGCGCCGGCATCGAGCCAGCTGCGCACGGGGTTGGCGCGCTCGGCGCGCTCCCCCAGCGCGACGCGCAGCCCCGCGCCGTTCTGCCAGATGATCGACGGCTGCAGTGACGCGATGACACCCGCGCGGGCGGCGGTCGCGATCGTCTCCGCGCTCGGCTCGAGGTACCCGTGGATGATCTGGAACCGCCGCTGCGCCACCGCGGCGCCCGCGGCGGCGTACTCGCGCGCGACGAAGGCCATCGCCGCGCCGCCGACGGCGTGGGTGCCCACGCCCCAGCCGTGCTCGGCGCAGAAGCGCACGAGCCGCGCGAAGTCCTCGTCGGAGATCCGCCGCAGTCCGCGGTAGCCGCTCTCGTCCCACGGCTGGTCGAGTAGCGCCTGCCCCTTCAACGCCTCTCCGTCGGCGTAGACCTTGATCGGGCCGATCCGCAGCTGGTCGTCGCCGAATCCGGTGGACACGCCGGTGCCCTCGAGGTGGGCGATCACGGCGTCGACGTCGGGCGTCGCCGTGGAGCCGATCTCGAGGTAGGGCATCGCGACAGTGCGCATCGTGAGCGCGCCACGACGGTGTGCTTCCTGGTAACCGCGCATCTCGTCGATGGTCGAGGCCGGATCGACGACGCCAGTGAAGCCCAGCTGATGGAAGAGCCGCTGTGCGATGCCGATGGCCCGGACACGCTGCCCGAGCTCCGGCGGCTCCTCGTGCGGCCAGTCCTCGTCGTGGAAGGTGCGATCCATCGTCTCGATGAACTCGGCGAGACCTGCCCCCTCCGGCAGGTAAGCGAGCGCCTTGAGGCCGCCACGCTGCATGTGCAGGTGAGCGTCGATCAGGCCCGGCAGGATGACGCCGTCGTGCGTCTCCTCCGGTGTTCCCGAGGGGACGGCCGCGCGCACCTCGGCGAGCCTCCCGGCCGCGACGATCCGGTCCCCCGCGACGGCCAGTGCCTCGGCCCGGGGATTGGCGGGATCCATCGTGAGCACCGGCGCGATGTGGATCCGCGGGTCGAGCGGCGGCGCGCCGATCACGCGACCACCGCCTGGGCCGGTTGCCGCGGATCGGCGGCGGACTCCAGGAACCCCGTCCTGGCATTGCGGTAGATCGCCTCGACGGCGGCCGCGTCGCGGGTGTAGGCGGGCCAGCGCCGCACGTCGTGCCCCCGCCGTTCAAGACCCGCGTAGACGGCTTGGTCGAACCGGTCCTCGAGGAAGACGTGCGCCGCGAGGTAGTCGAAGGGCGCGAACGAGTTCGGGAAGCTCCAGGTCGAGAAGCGCGGCGCGTTCACGGCCTCCTGGAGTTCCATTCCGAAGTGGAAGGCGTTGAGGAAGACCTGGAGCATCGCCTGCGCCTGCATGTCGCCGCCCGGGCAGCCGAAGGGGAACACGCTGCCGTCGTCGCGCACGGCGATCGCCGGGTTGGGCGTCAGCCGGGGCCGCTTGCCCGGCGCGACGCCCGCCGGATGCGCGGGGTCGGGCCGCGACTGCAGGCCGCGCAGCGAGGGGACGATCCCGGTGCCGGGGATGACGGGCGAGGTCGACGCGCCGTCTGACGGCGTCGCGGAGAAGGCGTTGCCCCAGCGGTCGACGACGCACACGTAGCTGGTGCCGCCCTCGCCGATGTGGCGTACCTCGTCCGCGCGGATCGCGTCGGGGAGCACCTGTGACCGGCCGAACAGCGCGGGCGGCAGGCCGGTGAAGGCGCGGTCGGGGTCGATCGCCGCCGCGCGCGCGGCGATGTGCTCGTCGCCCAGCAGCCGGTCGAGCGGCACATCGACGAACTCCGGGTCACCGAAGTGATGTTCGCGATCGGCAAAGGCCCCCTTGAGCGCTTCGATCACCGTGTGTACGTACGCCGGGCTGTTGTGTGCCATCCCGTCCAGGCCGTGCCGCTCCAGAATGAGCAGCGCCGCCGCGAGGGTGGGGCCCTGGCACCACGCGCCGCAGGTCAGGAGCGTGAAGTCGCGCCAGCGGGTCTCGACGACGGGCTCATAGCGTGAGCGGAACTCCGCCAGGTCGTCGTGGCGCAGATAGCCACCGTTCGCCTCGTGGTAGGCCACCACGCGGTCGGCGATCTCGCCCCCGTAGAACGCCGCGCGGGCGGCCTCGAGGCCGGCGACCCGGTCGCCGCCCGCGCGTTCCTCGGCGTCGATCATGGTCTGGATCGTGCGCGCGAGGTCGGTCTGGACGAATCGCTCCCCCACGCGCGGCGGCCGACCGCCGGGCAGGTAGATCGCCGCGTTCGCGGCCCACTTCCGGTAGCCGGCCTGCCGCTTGGCGATGCCGTCGGCGAGCAGTGGGAAGACGGCGAACCCGTCCCGCGCCAGCCGCACCGCGGCCGCCGCGACCCGGGCGAAGGTCATCGTGCCGTAGTCGCGCAGTGCCGTGATCCAGGCGTCGGGCGCGGCCGGTACCACGGTGCGCAGGACGCCGGTGGGGATGGTGCCGCCGTACTCGGTCTGGAACAGGTCGGCCGGTACGCGCCGCGGCCAGACACCGAGCCCGTCGAGGCTCACGGTGGTGCCGTCGGCGAGGCGGATCATGATGGGCGCCACGCCGGCGAAGTTGACCTCGTCGGCGTGCAGGACGGCCAGCGCCATGCCCGCGCAGCAGCCGGCGTCGACCGCGTTGCCGCCCGCCTCGAGGATCGCGAACGCCGCGGCCGAGGCCAGGTAGTGCCCGGAGGACGCCGAGTGCAGCGTGCCTACGAGCGTCGGATTCGGTGCCGGCCAGGTGGGTGGCGTCATGGTCGAGCCTTCCTCCGATGAGTAGGTCGTCACTGCGGACCAGGTACACGACGAGATGCGGATCCTATCACCGCACAATTGGATCCATTCCTCCGCGAGAGTCACCCCTCAGCGCGCGGCCGCCTCCTCCAGCAGCAACCGGGCCACCTTCTCGCCCATCACGACCGCCGGCATCGCCGTCGTCGCGCGGGGGACCTTCGGCATGATCGAGCAGTCCGCGACGCGCAGCCCCTCGATGCCGTGCACCCGCGCCCGCTCGTCGACGACGGACAGGGCGTCGTCGGCGGTGCCCATCCTGCAGGTGCCGACGGGGTGCCAGTAGTTGTCGGGGCTGCGGTAGAGGTGGGCGACGAGCGCGTCCCGGTCGAAGGTCTCGGGTCCGGGGTGGATCTCCGCGCCGACGAGCGGCGCGAGCCGCGGGTCCGCCGCGAGTTCGCGCAGGATCGCGGCGCCCTCCGCGAGCACCGCGACGTCGACGCCTTCCGGGTCGGCCAGGAAGCGATGGTCGATGATCGGCTTCGCCTCCGGGTCCGCGCCACGCAACCGCACGAACCCGCGGGACCGGGGTTGCAGCGCCGACACCCCCACGCTCCAGCGCTTGCGCTCGATGAGATGGGTCGGGCTGTACGGCAGGAAGTGCAGGTCGAACGCCTCGGTGTCGAAGCTCGACGCCACCTTGCCCATCGCCTGCTCGTCGGGACACCAGCCCGCCGCGCGCGCCCGCTCCATCGCCGCGGTCATCTCCTCGGAGCCCGCCCAGCTCATCAGCAGGAACGGCTGGTCGTGCAGGTTCTCGCCGACACCGGGCAGGTGTTGCGTGAGCGGGATGTCCAGAACCGCGAGCTGCGCGTACGGGCCGATACCCGAGCGCAGCAGGACGGTCGGCGAGTTGTAGGCACCGCCCGCCAGCACGACCGTCCCGGCCCGCACGGTCACCGTCTCGCCCCGGTGCCTGGCCACGACGCCGCTCACCCGCCCGTTCGTCACGATCACGCGGTCGACGAGGGTGTCGCCGACGATCCGGATGTTCGGCAGCGCGCGCACGGGGTCGAGGTAGGCGAAGGCGGTGTTGACACGCACGCCGTCCACGATGTTGACCGCCTCAGGGGCGAATCCCGCCGACTCGTCGACGTCGTTGAGGTCGTTGAGCCGCGGCATCCCGACGGTGGGCGCCGCGTCGTACCACGCGCGCTGCCACGGCGTGAGGTCGTCGGCCCGGTAGGTGCGCACGCGCATCCGCCGCGTGCCCTCGTCGAACAGCGGCAGCAGGTCCTCGGTGGCCCAGCCGGTCAGGCCCGCCTCCGCCCAGGCGTCGTAGTCGCGCCGGTGCCCCCACGTCTGGGTGCAGCCGTTGACATCGGAGCAGCCACCGATCGCACGGGCGCGCTCGAAGCCGACAACCCACGGGTAGCTGTCGCGAGAGTCGTAGCCCCAGTCGTGCGAGCGTCCAAGACGCGTCGCGTCGACGAGGTCGGCGGGCCAGGCGGCACTGCCCTCGGGCCCGAAATCGGGACCGGCCTCCAGGACGAGCACGTCCAGGCCGGCCTCGGCGAGCCGGGCGGCGACGACGTTGCCCGACGTGCCGCCGCCCACGACGACGTACTCGACCTCCTCCGGGAGCGCGTTCCCGCGGGCGGGGCCAGGGGCCGGTGTGGAGCGTGTCACGGGCGGTCCAGGAGGCGTCGGGGGGTGTGGACGAGGATCGTGTCGACGACTGTGGTGTCGCCGCCGGCCAGCTCGGTGATCGCCGGGGCGATGCGGCGGAAGAGGTGGTCGTAGCCGTTGCCGCCGTTACGGTGGAGGTTGGCCTGCGTCCAGACGTCGGCGCCGATGACCAGTTGAGCGCCGAATCCCTCGCTGAGGAGCCATTCGACCATCTGGAGACGTTCCGCGTCCGTCGGGTTCCGCAGCGCCGGCGAGCCGTAGGAGAAGTCCGAGCCGAACGTGTCATAGCCCAGCAGGGCACCCGCCTGGGCGATCTCGCGGTGGTACCCGCGATCCCACCGCTCGTCGAGGTGACCGATGACGACCCGGTCGGCGGGCAATCCCTCCTCGAGGAGCGCGGCCAGAACGGCAGTCCCGCCCGTGCCACGGAAGGAGAGGTGCATGGAGACGGCGCTGCCCGTGCGCGCCCCGGCTCGGCCGGCCGCCCGTACGAGCCTCCATTCGGCGGCCGTGATCGGCCAGCTCGTCCCGATCTCGCCGAGCAGGGCCGGCTTGATGCCGTTCGGGCCGATGCCGTCCACGAGCTGCGCCACGAGGATCTCGGTGAGCTCGTCCGTCCCCGCCTCGCGCACCCACGCGGGCATGGTCTCCTCCACGTAGTAGCCGGCGCCGACGCAGACGTGCACGCCGGCGCGGCGCGAGATCTCCGGCAGGTCCTCCAGGCGCCGCCCCATGCCCTCGAGCGTGAGGTCCACGACGGCGGACGCGCCGGCCGCTCCCGCGTAGGCGAGTTCCGAGGCGGCGACGTCCTGGTCGCCGAGGATCAGGTTCTCCGGCAACGACAGCGCGTTCCAGCGCAGGTAGGCCGCGAGCTCCGGGCCCATCGGCACGCCGGCGGGGGGCAGCTCCCCGGGCGGCTTCGCCCAGACACTCAGGTCGCTCAGCAGGTGCTCGTGCATCGACGTCGGCCCGAGTTGCTCGGGCGTGATCGGTCCGAGCACGGTGTGGATGGGCATGGGATCACTGTCCGAAGATCGCGCGGCGGGGATTGGTGGTGTGGATCAGGTCGAGCACCTCGGGGTCGATGCCGGCCTCCGTGGCGAGCGCCCGGAACTCGTCGAACAGGAAGGTGTAACCGGGGCCGCCGAGCGCGCGCGGGTGCGAGCGCTGGCAGACGTCCTGCGAGAGCAGGATCTGGTTCTGGTAGCCCTTCTCGATCACCGTCCTCAGGTACGACAGTCTCCGGTCGATCTGGTGGGCGATCAGGTCGCCGCCGACGTGACACGTCATGAGGCAGTCGAAGACGTGCTCGTGTGGCAGCGTGACGCCGAGCTGCTCCGGCAGCAGGGGGCCCGTGACGCTCTGGACCATGTCGACCACTTCCCCGCCCTCTCCGCTAGATCGCGATCACGACGCTCTTGGGTTCGCAGTAGCCGCGCAGCCCCTCGTCCCCGAGGTCCCGCCCGAGCCCCGAGGCGCCGACGCCGCCGAACGAGAGGGCCGGGTCGAACACGTTGTAGGCGTTCACCCAGACCGTGCCGGCGTGGATCGCCGCCGCCATCCGGTGCGCCCGGGAGAGATCGCGGGTCCACACGCCCGCGGCGAGGCCGTAGGCGGTGTCGTTGGCGATCCGGATCGCGTCGTCCTCGTCGTCGAAGGGGATGACCCCCACCACCGGCCCGAAGATCTCCTCGCGCGCGAGCGTCATGTCGTTGGTGACGCCCGTGAAGAGGGTCGGTTCGACATAGAACCCCGGACCGCGCGTACCGCCGCCGGCGACCAGCGTCGCGCCCTCTTCGATGCCCTTCCGGATGTATCCGAGGACGCGCTGCCGCTGCTCCTCCGACACCAGCGGGCCGACGGTGACACCGCCCGCGAGACCGTCGCCGACCGGCACCGACGCGACGGCGCCCGCCAGGCGCCGTGTCATCTCGTCATGAACGGACCGCTGCACGAGCAGGCGACTGCCGGCCGTGCACATCTGGCCGGAATGCCCGAACGCGGCCCGCATCGCGGTCACGACGGCGGCGTCGAGGTCTGCGTCGGCGAAGACGATGTTGGGGCTCTTGCCGCCGAGCTCCAGCGTGAGGCGCTTGAAGCCGTCCGCGGCGGTGTGCATGACGGCTCGCCCGACCTCCGTCGACCCGGTGAACGACACCTTCGCGACACCGGGATGGCGGGCGAGCGCCGCACCGACGCGCCCGTCGCCGGTGAGCACACTCACGACGCCGTCCGGGACGCCCGCCTGCCGCAGGATCCGCGCGAGGCGCAGTAGCGTGAGGGGGGTGTCCTCCGCGGGCTTGGCCACGACCGTGCATCCCGCGGCGAGCGCTGGGGCGAGCTTGAACGCCGCGGTCATGAGGGGGAAGTTCCACGGCAGGATGACGGCGACCACGCCCACAGGCTCCAGGGCCGTGTAGACGTGGTGCCCCCCGCCATCGACGGGGATGACGGTGCCGCCCAGCCGGGAAGGCGCCCCCGCGAAGTGCCGGAACGTGCGCGCGGCCATGGCCGTGTCCGCGCGCGAGCGCTCGATGGGCTTGCCGTTGTCCCGCGTTTCGAGGATCGCGAGCTGCTCCAGGTCGTCCTCGACGAGCTCGGCGACCCGGTTCAGGATCCGTGCCCTCTCCAGGGGCGCCAGTCCCCGCCAGCGGCGGTCCGCGTGCGCGGTCGCGGCGGCCATGACGGCCGCGTCGACGTCGGCGTCCTCCGCCTGGGCGACCGTGGTGAGCACCTCCTCGGTGGCCGGGTCGACGACGGCGCGGGCTTCGCGGTCGCCCAGGGCGACCCACGTGCCCCCGCACAGGAACGGCTCGTAGTCGGGCAGCGCCAGCACGGCGGTCCTGGTGGTCATGTGCGTCCTTCCGGTGGGCGCGGGATCAGAAGATCCCGAAGTACTCGCGCTGCTCCCAGTCGGAGACATGGCAGAGGTATCGGTCGAATTCGGCGCGTTTGATCGTCGCGTACCACTCCACCACCGTGTCGCCGAGGGCGGCCCTGAAGGCCGCGTCACCCCACAGGGCGTCGACGGCCGCGCCGAGGTTCGACGGCAGCCGGTCAGCGCGCTCCGCGTAGGGCTGAAGCGTCGGCGCCGGGGGGACGAGGCCACGGTCGATCCCGTCCATCCCACTGACGAGCTGGGAGGCGATGTACAGGTAGGGATTCGCGGCGGGCTCCCCCGAACGGTTCTCCAGCCGCGTCGCGGGGTCGCCGGGGCCTCCGACGGCGCGGATCATGGCGCCCTTGTTGTCGATGCCCCACGCGATCCGGTCGGGTGCGAGCGAGTACGGCTGGTAGCGCTTGTAGCCGTTCACGGTCGGCGTGGTGAAGGCGGCCGCGGCGAGCGCGTGCGCGAGCAGGCCGGCCAGGTAGCCGGCCCCGACGAGCGAGAGCGTCGTGCCGGGCACGTCGGGGACGAACGCCCCGGCGCCCGTCGCGAGGTCGTGGAGCGACTGGTGCAGATGCCACCCGGTCGAGGCCCCCTCGGCGCCCTGCGGCCGGGACATGAACGTCGCGTGGTAGCCGAGACCGGCGCTGATGCGACGCACGGCGGTGCGGCACAGGACGATCGCGTCCGCGACCGCCGCGGCGTCTCCCGCCTCCATCGTCAGCTCGAACTGACTCGAACCGAACTCCAGCTCGATCGAGCGCAGTGGGAGGTCGAGCAGCGTCAGGCCGCGGTACAAGGCGTCCACGAGCGGCTGCATGGTGTCGAGACCTTCGTCGTGCAGCAGCTGCGCGCCAGGGGTGGTGGGCAGGGCCGCCGACGCGGCGCCGGGCCGACCGGGACCGCCGACCTGCTCGGGACCGACCCCGGCGGCCACGTCGCGAAACACGTGGAACTCCAGTTCGGCGCCCACCGTCATGCCGTAGCCGCGGACGGCGAGCGCCGCGAGCGCGTCGCGCAGGATCGACCGCGTGCAGAACGGGACCGGCGCGCCGTCGGGGAACCGCAGGTCGCACAGGAGCATCGCGGTCCTGTCGGTCCACGGCAGAACGCGGAAGGTCGTCGGGTCGGGGACGAGCACGATGTCGCCCGCCCCGCTGAATCCGCCGACGCCCACGCCGGTGTCGGCCGAGAAGACCGGGAAGACCGACTGTCCTGAGGTGTCCTTCAGGAGCAGGGAACTCGGCGCCGTGACGCCGGACCGCAGCGCGGCCGGCACCGCGGCCCTGGCGAGCGTCTTGCCACGCAGGATGCCGTGCTGGTCGACGAACGAGAACCGCACCATCTCGATGCCGAGTTCGTCGATGACGCGACGCAGTTGGCCGGCCGCCGCGTACTGAGCCTCACTCCACAGATCGTGCCGGTCGATGAAGCCGCCTCGCTCCTCCCGCAGCATCGGCCGGGCCGACACGCCTCCGCCGCCCGCCGCGACGGACCGCTCGTCCACGCTGCGCTCACGCATCGGCGGGAGCCTCCGTCCGCGCCGTCCCGGCGGCCCATGGCGAGTCACGCCGTCGCTCCTGCTCGCGCTCGACCCACCGCGTCTGCCACGCGTCGTTGGCGGCGATCGTGTCGACGGCGAGCGGTCCGGTCAGGGCCGCCGCCTCCGCCTCGCTGACCGGGTGCGCGGGCGTCCGGGCCCCCGCGGCGAAGGCGTCGATGGCTCGTAGAAGGAGGCGGCGGTTCGCCGTGATGGCACGGTCGGAGACGCCGAGGCGCTCGACCGTGCGGTCCTGGATGGGGCCCATGCTCTCGACCGCCCACTGGTCGTGAACGTTGATGTCGAGGCCCATCCCGGTGTAGGTGAGCTCCTGCTGCTCCCGCGGGTCGAAGCCCCAGTCGTTCCCCCGGTTCCGCAGCGGCCGGTAGTCCGGAAGACTCACGCCTTCCAGGCGCTGCTGGAGGAGCGTGTCCCTGTCAGTGGGCTCGGCAAAGTCGTACCAGATCATGTACCAGTAGTGGTTCTCGTCGTCGATCGGCACGTGCCACTGGGTGAAGACCTTCGAGTTGCCGAAGGGCACGACGAAGGCGTTCGGGAAGAGCAGGTTCGTCACACGGACGTGCCTGACCTCCTCCGTCAGCTGCCGCAGCGCGAAGACGCGAAGGCCGTGGTCGGCGCTCTCCACTGCGATGTCCGGGCGGTGGTTATCGCCGACGAGCATCGAGAGCTTCCTGCCCGTGCCCTCGACCTCCTCGCTGAACTGCTGGCCGTAGACCTCCCGCGGGTCCTCCTGGATGAAGCGGTGCAGGAACGACACGTGGCTCGGGTCGATGCCGCCCTCCAGCCCCTGCAGCCAGTTGCACTCCCACAGCCCCTTGAAAGCGAAGGTGTACTCCTCCGGGGCGACGAAGCAGTCGTAGTGGGGAAAGGGCGGCGGGTCACCCGCCCCCAGGTAGGCGAAGATGATCCCGTTCTTCTCGACACACGGGTAGTTGGCGATCCGGATCTTGCCGAGGAACCGACTGTGCTCGGGCTCGGCAGGCTGTTCGACGCAGCGCCCTTCCCCGTTGTAGAGCCAGCCGTGATAGAGACAGCGGATGCCCTCGTCCTCAAGCCGCCCGTAAGACAGATCGACGCCCCGGTGGGCACAGAACCGGCTGATCAGCCCCCAGCCGCCGGGCTTCCGGAACAGCACGAGATCCTCCCCGAGCAACCGGATCGCCTTGACCGGGCGCTCGCTCGGCATCTCGGAGACGAGCCCCGCGGGCTGCCAGTAGGAGCGGAGCAGTGCGCCCAGCGGCGTGCCGGCGCCCGAGCGGGTGATCTTGTCGTTGTCTTCCTGCTTCAGCATGACGCGCTACTCCCTCGCTCCCCGGCTCTCATGCGGTATCCCAAATCAACATTATTGTATCCAACATCAGGTGTCGAGGACGAACACCGGGCACGAGGCTCGGGAGACGCAGGCCATCACGCAGTCGTTGCGCGCTCGTTCCCGCGGCGTGAGCACGAGGTCTCGACGGGCTAGTGGTGCCCGTGCCGGGTGTCGTGGGCGTGGTGGGCGTGCCCCCGAGCGCCGTCCGTGGCCGGCTCCGGGGAGGCATGGCAGTGCGCGGCGGGCTGTGACGGCGGGACGTCGAGCGCCGGATTGCGGTCGAAGAACCCGTCCGGCTCCAGCCGCAGTCCGATGCGCTGGACGGGCATGATCGGCCAGTCCTCGGGGCGCGCGTAGTGGTGCGAGGCGATGACGGGCCACAGCACCAGCTGGGCTCCGTCGAGCGGACGGTCGGCGCGCTGCCACGCCGCGATGCCGTCCTCCCCCAGGGGCGCCTGGTTCGGGTACTCCCCCGCGATGAACCGTTCCGCCGGGTCGTACGCCGTCGCCCACAGGTGCTTCGCGACGAAGGGGGCCTTGCGTTCGACGACGCTGCCCGGTCGCGCGAACAGGCGGGTCGTGTTCGGCAGCACGAGCCGGAACGAGGTGGGATCTCCGAAGCGGTTGGTGCGCTCCGTGCTCTCGACGCGCCAGTGCACGGCCCGCGACGGGTCGTTCGCGCGGCCGGCGGTCCGCTCGGAAGGGATGACGGTCGGCACCATGCGGCAGGCGTTGCCGTAGGGGTTGAGCTCCTCGTCCTGCTCGACCTCGGCGTGCACCTCGACGAGGCGGTTCAGCGGGCCGTCGACCGCCGTGTCCAGACGGATCGCGAAGTAGTGCTGGTGTGTCGGCGCCTGCACGTTGGGGCTCACCAGCCGGCCGAACGGCGGCGTCTCGCCGTCGGCGATGCCCGACACCGAGAGGATCCCCGTGAGCTTGACCTCCAGCTCGATCGAGCCGTCCTGGTAGAGGGACCAGTAGAAGCCGTAGTCGTAGTTCGCGACCGTCGCGAAGAAGGAGATGACCAGCCGCCGCGAGCGGCGGACGTCGGCCTCGCCGGTACGCGTGTTGACATGCTTCCAGAGGATGGAGAAGTCCTCCTCGTGCATGCAGACGCCGTTCGTGATCGTCTTGGCCTCCCCGAGGCCGTCGAGCACGTGCGCGTCGAAGTAGTGGATCTCCCCCAGGCAGTCGCAGCCCAGTTCCAACGACGCGGTGAGCGGACCGGCCCCGTACTCGCCCCAGTCGAAGAAGTTCTTGCGGTAGGCCGTCGGGTCGGAGTCGAGGTACGGCACGTACATCTCGTTGACGGCGGCGCGCCGCAGCACCGGCCGCACCGTCGCGCCGTCGCGATAGACGAGGTCGTGCAGCACGAGTCCCTCGCGGTGCGTGAAGCCGACGCGGAACGACCAGTTCTGCCAGCTGACCTCGTGGCCGTCCACGGTGAAGCCCGGCCCCTGCGGTTGGGTGATCTCCAGCGGGCTGACCGCCCGGTCCTGACCCCACGTACCCGAGCGGTACACGCCGGTCTCGCTCGCCATCGGGTACACGCCGTGATCCTCGAGGCGGACGATGTCCAGCGTCTCGAGATCGATGAGGGGGACGAGCCCCGCGACCGGGCGCGCATAGCCGTTGTCGTCCTCCGACTCGCGGTGCCACACCGTGCCCCACGACAGGCGCCGGTCGGCGAGGTCCTCGGGCTCGAAGCCCGTGATCGACTCCGGGTCGACCCACACCAGCGAGGTATCGACGATCCCGCGCTTGGCCAGTGCCTCCTTGAGCAGGGGGTGGTCGCGGGCCGCCCGTGCGACCAGGCGGGCCTCCTCGGAGGAGACGCCGGGCCGCTTGGCGTCCACGGAACCCCACGCCGCCAGGGACGCGGGACGGTCGGAGCCCGCCGTCCAGGCGGTGACCTCCCAGGCCTCGTGCGCGTCGGGGTTCATGACGACGAGCCGCACCGGGCGGCCCTGGCCCGGTGCGAGACCACGGGCGAGCCCCTCCTCGACGGCGATCCCCCAGAAGCGGGGACGTGCGCCGATGCGTCCGTCCTGCCGCACGAGGGCCACGACGCCGGCGATCTCCTCCGGGGTGAGCGGGTCGCTCCACAGCCGGGTGGCGGTCATTTCTCCTCCTTGGTAAGTGGCGCGCTCAGGGACGAGGCGACGACCGCCGCGCCATCGGCGCGGGGGTCGCTCGCCGCCTCGAACGCGACTCCGGTGGGCCCCGTGCGTCGGCGCACGACCTGGACGTGCCCGGCGGCGTCGGCCTGGGCCGAAAACCAGGCGACGGGCAGGCCGGCCGTCCGCGCGGCTGCGACGACCTCGTCGCCCACGCCCGGCTCGGCCACGAGGGTGAGCTCCGCATGGCCCAGGTCGACGTCGCCGACCACCCAGCGTGGGTGGGCCAGGACGTCGTCCAGCGGCCGGGCCGGATCCGTCATCGCGGGCACGAGCTGGGCCAGGATCCAGGGCTGGGCTCGCCCGCCCTGGCAGCCGACGACGACCGTGGCCTCGTCGGAGTGGACGATGACGGGGCACAGCGTGTGCGGGGGCCGCGCCCCGCTCGCGAGATGCGCGGGCGAGGCGGGGTCGAGGCTGAACGCCGCGCCGCGATTGTGCAGCACGATACCGGTCTCGGGCTCCAGGAGCCCGGCTCCGAAGCTCTGGAAGACGCTTTGGACGATCGTGACGCTCCAGCCGGCGTCGTCGCTCGCCGTCACCGCGGCCGTGTCGCCGGTGGCGCGCGGTTCGAGCCGGCGGGCCGCGGGCGCCGCGTCCAGCCGCAGCAGGGCCTCGAGGTCGCCGCCGCCCGAGCGTGGGTCGCCGAGGTGCGCGGCCCGCGCCGCGACGCCAGCCAGGCTGGCTTCGAGCACGCGCACTGGGTCCGGCTCACCGTCCGCGCCGGCCGCGGAGCGCGCGACGCCCAGGAGCACAGGACCGACGGAGGGCGGCGGCGCGACCGACCAGGAGCGCCCGGCGATCTCGCGTGTCACGGCGGGGACCGACTCGGGCCGGTAGCCGGCGAAGTCCGCGAGCGTGTGCGTACCGCCTCGCGCACGGAGCATCGCGACCACGGCGCGCGCGGTGTCACCCTCGTACGCGTCGCGCGGATCCTCGGCGAGCCGTCGCAGCGTCGTGGCCAGCGCCGGCTGGCGTAGCAGCGACCCGCGGCGCAGGGGATCCCCCTCGGGCGCGAAGACCGCACGCAGTCCCGGATCCGCTCGGACCGCCTCGCGGCGGGCGTCGAGCGCCCGTTCCAGGCCCGCGCTCACCCGGGTGCCCGCCTCGGCCGTGATCGCGGCGCCGCGGAACGCCGCGCCGAGCGGCAGGCGGGCGCCGACGCGTTCCAGCTCGAGCCAGCCTGCGACGATCCCGGGCACGGTCACGGCGTGCGGGCCCTGCCGCGGCATGGCCGGCCACGTGGCCGCCTTCCGGTCGATTCCCCGTGGCGCGGTGCCCGCCGCGACGACCGCCGTCGTCGCTCCCGTGGGCGAGCGGACCAGCGCGACGAGGTCGCCGCCGAGCGCGCACTGGTGGGGGTAGACGACCGTGAGCATGACCGCGGCGGCGAGAGCCGCGTCGAGCGCGTTGCCGCCCGCCGCGACGGCGCGCTCGCCGGCGGCGATCGCCTCGTGGTGGGGTGCTGCGAGGGCGACGGTCACGTCACAGTCCCCGCCGTGCCGTCGAGACGAAGTCGAGGTCGTCACGGGGAACGCCGTCACACAGGTCCGCGACCGCGTCGCCGACGGCCGGCCCGAACTTGAAGCCGTGCCCGGAGCAGGCCGCCGCGACGACGACCGCGGGAGCGTCGGCGAGCGGGCCGATGGTGAACCGCCGGTCCTCCGTCATCGTGTAGAGGCAGGAGGTGGCCTCGACCGGCGTCGTGTCGAGGCCGGGCACGTAGGACTCCAGGAGTGCGCGCAGCTCGGCGATCTCCCGCGGGCTCGGCGGAGCGGCCGGCTCCTCCGGATCCCATGTCAGGCCCGCGTCGACGCCGAGCTTCACCCCGTTGCCGCAGGCGTCGGGGATACCGAACACGAGACCCTCCGGCCGGTCCACGGAGAACGCGCCGAGGCCCGGCGGCATGCCTGCCCGCTGGCCGGTGGGTACCGTCACCGTCAGGATCCGCCAGACGTCAAGCCAGGGCGCCAACGACGGCACGAGGGCACCGGTCCAACCGCCGGCGGCGATCACGAGGTTGGTCGCCGACAGCACGCCCTCGTCCGTCGCGACCCGGACGCCCGTCACCGTCGGCTCCCATCCGCGCACGTGCACACCGTGCCGCAGCTCCGCCCCGTGTGCCACGGCTACGCCACGCAGTGTCCCGAGCGCGCGTGCGGCCTCGATGACGCCGGCGTCCGGGTCGTAAACGCCCCGGTAGCCCTCAGGCACGGCAAGCCCTGGCATGCGGCGCGCCAGTTCGTCCGGATCATCGATGACCACGCAGCCGGGCCCCTGCAGCTCCGACGGGCCGCGGTGCGCGTAGAGCCCGGCCGTGCGGTGCAGGAGCCGTTGCCCGGACTCGGCCTCGAGCGCGGCCCAGGCCACGAAGGCGCGATCGACGAAGTCGTTCCACACCGGGCTGGGGTAGGCACGGCGGATCATGCGGGTCCTGCCGTGCGAGGATCCGCGGTCGTGCCCGGACGGGAAACGGTCGAGCGCGATCACGCGGCGCCCACGGCGCGCGAGGCTGGCGGCGGCGGCGCTGCCATGCACGCCGAGTCCGATGACGATGACGTCTGTCCGGTCCGCGTGCCGCGTCATCCGCCCGCCTCCCCGTCGCGGCCCGCGGTGACCATCCGGACGCCGTCGACGAGCGCGCCGAGATCCTTGTCGTCGTTGTAGACGTGGACCGATGCCCGCACGACCGAGGGGAGCGCCCGTGCGCCGAGATCCCACTGGCCGTGTGTCGCGGGGACCGCGACGACCCGGACGTTCCGCGCGGCGAGCGCCTCGACGACCGCGGGCGAGTCGACGCCGTCGACGACGAAGGTCACGATCGCGGACGCCGCGCCATCCGGGTCGGCGATCGTCACGCCGGGGATGTCCGCGAGGGCGGACCGCAGCAGCCGCGCACGCGCCCGCAGCCATCGCTCGGTGCTCTCCGGCGAGCGCGCGATGGTCTCGCGGAGCGCTACGCCGAGGCCGAGCCGGGCGGCTACGGGGCTCTCCCACGACTCGAACCGCCGCGCGTCCGGGCTGAGCTCCCAGCCTGACGGCGACAACCATCGCGCTCCGCGCACATCCGGCGCCGTCGGCGTCAGCCGCTCCAGGAGCGACTCCCGGATGTAGGCGAAGCCGGTGCCGCGCGGAGCGCGGAGGAACTTACGGCCGGTCGTCACGAGCGCGTCGCAGCCGATGGCCCCGACGTCGACGTTCAGGTGTCCCACGGACTGCGTCGCGTCGAGGATGTAGGTGGCTCCGTAGCGCCGGGCGATCCGGCCGATGCCCTCGGCGGGCTCGACGAGCCCCGACGACGTGGGGATGTGCGAGACCGAGACGATCGACGGCCGCCCGTCCGCCAGCAGGGCCTCGAGCGCGCCGAGGTCGACCCTCCGCGTGTCGTCCACGGGCGCGACGACGAGGTCGACATCGTGCTCCCGGGCGATCGTCATGAGGTGCATCGCATGGCTGACATAGGTCGTGCTCGACGCGACGACGCGTTCGCCCCGTGCCATCCGGAGTGCGTCGACGAGCACCCGAAGGCCCGTCGACGCACTGTCGAAGAGGGCGATTTCACGAGGACGGGCGCCGATGAGTGTCGCGGCCGCCGCGTAGACGTCCTCGCCGCGCTCACGGATCGCCGCCGACGCCTCGTAGCCACCGTACCGCTCCTCCCGACGCAGGTGATCGACGACGGCCGCCGTGACGCCGCGCGACGGCAACGCGGCGCCCGCGGCGTTGAGGTGGTGCGAAAGACCCGCACCGAAGGTTCGCGCACGCTCGGCGTCGACGTCGATCTCCGCCCCTGCGCCGAGAGCGGCGCCAGGCGCCGCCTCGATCGAATCCATCTCGCAACACCCTTCCATTGGGATCCAAGACTAGCACAGATGGATCCAATCCCTGGGCGCGCCGGTCCGCGCACCGGATGCCAAGCGAAGGGGCAGGCGTCGGAAACCGGGCTTCGCCGGTCACCACCGGAGCCCCACCGCCGCGGCACCCACGGCGGTCAGGACCCGACGGGCGGGAAACGGGCTCGGTTCAGCCGCGGAAGACCGTGGAGGAGCGCTTCTCGTACCACTCGGCCAGCTGATCGCCGGCCTGGATGACGTGCTCACGCATCGCGGCCGCCGCTGCCTCGGCTTCTCCCGCGGCGAGCGCGGCGACGATCCGCTCGTGTTCGCGGAAGTTCTCGTCGCGTTGGCGGGCGTCGTTGACGATGAGCTGGGCCGAGACGTTGCGGGGAAAGGTCTCGTTGATGTCGTTGACCACCCTGGCCAGGCGGGCGTTGCCCGAGATGTCGGCGATCAGGGTGTGGAAGCGGTCGTTGTCCCGCTGGCTGGTCGGGAGGCTGACCGGCTTTCCCATGCTCTCGGCGAGAGAGTGGTCGTACATCTCCTGATTGGCCCGGCGCAGTTCCTCCAGTTGCTCGCCGGTGACCCGGCTGACGGCCCGCGCGGCGGCGAGCGCCTCGAGCTCCGCCCGCACCTCGTACGCCTCGCGCACCTCCCAGGGCGCGGGAACGCGCACGATGGCACCGCGGTTGGGGAGCACCTCGATGAGGCCACCACTCTGCAACTGGCGCAGCGCTTCCCGCACGGGTGTCCTGCTGACACCGAAGTCGGCGGCCAACTCCGCCTGGCGCAACTGCGCCCCGATCGGGATCTTGCCTGACATGATCCGATCGCGGATGCGGCTCGCGAGGTCGTCGACGAGCGCACGACCGCTCTTCTCCTCCACGTTCAGGCCGGCGGTGTCTACCATCCGCGGACTCGCTCCCTTCGTCGCTCGCATGGAGTTATGCACGGCAGCGGGGGGATCGGCTCAGGGACCTGTGCTCCTCCGTCCGCCTCCGAAAAAGCCTAGCGAATCCGAATATCCGAAAGCCCCCGGCTTGGATCCATGAGCTGGTGACGCTCGGCAGCGCGGTCCGCCTACGGACCCTTCGCGCGCGGCGCGTCGGGGTAGCCGCTGAGGGTGTCGGCGGCGGAAGCGATGATCCCGGGGATGAGGGCCTCCTCGACGCCGAGAAGCCGCAGCGTGCCCCGCACCACGGATCCCGCGTACCGGGCCCGGCTCTCCTCTCCCCCCCACTGGCGTTGCGACACCGCCGCCTCGACGAGGGCGAAGACGAGATCCAGGTCGTGCGCGAGGGTGTCCACCCGGTCGGGCGGGTGCAGGGCCTCCAACGCCGCCCTGCCGAATCGGCGGTAGGTGTCGCGCAGGGTCGCCTGGGCCGAGTGGGTGGGCTCGAAGTCGTCCGAGACGAGCCCGGGCAGGTGGTAGAGCACGTGCAGGTTGAGCCGGTCCCGCAGCAGGGTGTCGAGGTCGTAGCGGACGAGCGCGCACAGTCGGACCTCGGGGTTGATGTCCTGCGCCTCGAGCCACCGCGCGCAGTCCAGCGCCGGCGTCACGGTGCTGGACAACAGGGACGTGAGGATCGCCCGCTTGTCGGCGAAGTGGTAGTACAGAGTCGCCTGCTTGATGCCGACGGAATCCGCGATCTGCCGGGTGCTCGTCGCTTGGTACCCCTGTTCGCCGAACAGGTTGGACGCGGCGATCAGGATCTCCTCACGCGTGCTGAGACCGTTCTGCCGCTTGGGCGCGGCGCGCGGGCGTCCGGGCCTGCGGCGCCGCTGGCCCGCCGCCGGGCGGTCCTGGGGCTCCCGGTCAGTCACGCGGCCCGCCTCACGTCCTGCTGGGAGAACGGGGCGGCGCGCCGGGCGTCCTTGACGATCCGGCCACCGAGCAGGACCGTCTCCACGGCGCTGGGATCGCCGAGCGCCGCGATGTCGCCCAGCGGGTCCACACCCGTGATCAGCAGGTCGGCGCGCAGCCCTTCCCTGACGGTTCCCACCTCGTCGTCGACCCGGCACATGCGAGCGGCGACACCGGTCCCGGCGGCGATCGCGTCGAGCGGATCGAGCCCCAGCCGGACGAGCAGCTCCAGTTCCCGCAGGTTCCGCCCGTGCGGGGCGATGCCGGCATCGGTGCCCAGCGCGATGGCCACGCCGCTGGTCAGTGCGGTCCGCAGGCGCTCAAGGGCGGTTTCCTGGAGTCGGCGGCGCTTCTCCACCACCCAGGGGGCGCCGTCGTGACGCACCGGCCGGGTGAGGGTGGCGAGCGTGGGCACGAGGTAGGTACCACGTTCGCCCATCGCGTCGAGCGTGGCGTCGTCCACCAGGTAGCCGTGCTCGATGCTGCGCACCCCGGCGCGTACGGCGGCGGCGATTCCGGCGGTGCCCTGGGCGTGGGCGGCGACGCCCACCACGCCGTGCCGTGCGGCCTCGTCGACGACGGCCCGCAGCTCGGCCTCGGTCAGGCCACCGGTCTCAGGGGCGCTGCGAGGGCTGCCCATCCCTCCGGTGGCTGCGACCTTGATCCAGTCGGCGCCCTGGCGTATCACCTCGCGGGTCGCCTTGACGAACTCGGCGGGTGAGTCGGCCACCACACCGGCGCCGGGGCCGGTGTCCAGAGGGGTGCCGTCGATGGCGCGCCAATCGCCGTGCCCGCCCGTGATGCTGAGGATCCGCAGGGCCACCTGGAGGCGCGGACCGCGTACGTAACCGGCCTCCACGGCTTCCCGGAACCCCGAGTCCGCCCCGGCGAGGTCACGCGCGGTGGTGACGCCCGCGTCGAGCGTGGCGGACAGGGCCGGCACGGAGCGCAACGTGAGCAGGCTCTCCGGAGCCAACACCGTGTCGAAGGGCGCGCCGTCGGGGCGGGCGCTCACGTGGACATGGCAGTCGAAGAATCCGGGCAGCACGGTCATCCCCGCGGCGTCGAGGATCCGCAGCCGCTCGGGGGCGGGGTGTGCGGGCAGGTCGAGCGTGCCGGTGGGCGCGATCGCCTCGATGCGCCCACCCGCCACCAGGACGTCGGTGCGAGCTCGCGCCGGAGCCCCGGTGCCGTCGATGACGGTGGCGTCCCGCATCAGGAGCGCGGGGCCCGGGTCGTGCTCGGCCTGTGGCATGTTCCCTCCCGGAATCCATGGCGACGATGCGCGAGCGTGCCGGGACAGTCGGTGGTGTCGCGTCGTCGTGATCACCGTACCAACCGACACCCCGAGGATTTCTGTCGCCGACAGAATTTACAGCTCGGCAACGAGTGACAACTCGGCCGAAACCTCTTCCCCGCGCCTCCGGCCCTAGGTTTCGGTCACCGACAGGAAACCCCGCCCTCTCCCCACCTCCCCTCCTCATCGAGAGGTCCCCCGATGCGATCCAGCTTTCGACTCGGCCTGGCGGCCGTCGCGACCGCCGCACTGGCTCTCACCGGCTGCGCCGCCGACCGGCCTGGTGCGTCGGGTGGCGGCGGTGACGTCTTCACCGCGGCGATCGTCCAGGCCTACACCACGCCCCCCGACCCCGACGTCAACTACGACGGCCCCGGTCTCAACATCATCCAGAACGCCTACGAGGGCCTGGTGAAGTACCAGGACGGCGCGGACGAGGCGGAGATCGTGCCGTCGCTGGCGACCGACTGGACGGTGTCGGAGGACGGCCTCACCTACACGTTCACCCTCCGCGAGGGCGTCACGTTCCACGACGGCACCCCGCTGACCTCCGCCGCCGTCGCGACCTCGGTCGAGCGGCGAGCCCAGGTGGACGGCGGCCCCGCGTACATGACCGCGGACGTCGTGGAGGTCGCCACACCGGATGACCACACCGCGGTCCTCACCCTCGCCGCGCCGAACTCCGCTTTCCTGGACTACCTCGCCTCGCCGTTCGGCCTCAAGATCATCAGCCCCACGGTGCTGGACGAACGGGCCGGCGACGACTTCGCGCAGACGTACCTCACCACGCACGACGGCGGCACCGGCCCCTACGAACTGACCGCGGCCGAGACCGGCGTGCGCTACGAGCTCACCGCATACGACGACTACTGGGGCGACACGCCAAGCCTCACCACGGTCCAGCTCAAGATCTCGGAGAACGCGTCCGCCTCCCAGCTCGAACTCGAACGCGGGGAGATCGACGCCATCCTCGGCAATCTCAACAAGTCCGCCTTCGAGTCGTACGCCGACAGCGAGGATGTCGAGACCAGCACGTTCCCCAACTTCACGACACAGATGATCTACGCGAACCCGGAGTCCGAGATCTTCACCACCCCGGAGGAGCGCGCGTCGCTGTACTCCGGGATCGACACCGAAGGCATCGTGTCGGCCGCCATGGGCAGCCTGGAGGAGCCGACGACCCAGCTGTTCCCCCAGGGCATGCTGGACGCCGGACTCGACGACCAGGGGATCGCCTACGACGAGGGCGCGCTGGAACGGATCACGGGGTCCGGAATCGCCGACGGGAAGACCATCCGGATCGGTTATGCCGGCAGCAGCGCCGATGGCAGGGCCGTGGCCGAGGAGCTCGGCGCCCGGCTGAGCAGCGCGGGACTGCCGGCCGAGGCCGTGGCCTACGCGGCCGGCACCATCTACACCCTGACCGACGACCTCGCCGCCGCACCGGACCTGGCGGTCTTCTCGGTCTTCCCCGACGCCGGCCACCCCGACTCGTGGGCCCGCATCATCTACACCCCGGGCGGCGGTCTCGACCTCTTCGGCGCCGAGGTCGACGGGCTCGACGCGGCTCTCGACGACGCCCTGGGCACGACGGACATATCCGCCTACGGCCCCATCGCCCAGTCGGTCATCGACTCCCGCCACTGGTTCTCGATCGGATCGCTCAACACGACGCTCCTGACCACCCCCGACATCACCGGAACGCGGGAGGCCCAGAACCTGCTCGAGTACAACGTGCTGCACTTCGCGGCCCTGGACCGCGCGTAACACGACGAGGACAGGACGAGGAGCAGACCCGTCATGGCACTACGCGAACCCGCCGTCCCGCGCCCGGGGGGCACGTCCGCCACCACCCCCGGCCCACCGTCACAGTCCGTCCTCGACGTGCGTGACCTGCACGTCCGACTCACCCGAGACCGACGCGTCGTCCACGCCGTGCGGGGTGTCAGCCTCGCCGTACGGCCCGGCGAGATCGTCGGGATGGTGGGGGAATCCGGCTCCGGTAAGAGCGTGCTCGGCCTGGCCACGATGGGTCTGCTCCCGCGGCGGTCCCGGCCGCGGGTGACCGGGACCGTTCTGGTCGGCGGCACGGACATGGTCACCGCTCGCGACGAACCACGCCGCGCGGTCCGCCACAAGCACATCGGCGCGGTCTTCCAGGACCCGATGACCTCCCTCGACCCGACCATGACCGTCGGTTCCCAGTTGGCCGAGGTCACCCCCGACCGCGCCACGCGCCTCCGGCTGCTCGGGGACGTGGGTGTCCCCGACCCCGCGTCGCGGCTCAGGGCGTTTCCGCACCAGCTCTCGGGCGGGCTGCGGCAGCGCGTCATGATCGCGCTCGCCGTCGCCCGCCGCCCCTCGCTGATCGTCGCCGACGAACCGACCACCGCCCTCGACGTCACCGTCCAGGCCCAGGTGCTCGACCTGCTGCTCTCGCTGCGCGACGAGGTCGGCTGCGGCGTACTCTTCGTCACGCACGATCTGGGGGTGGCCGCCCAGATCAGCGACCGCATGGTCGTCATGCACGAGGGGCGCCTGGTCGAACAGGGCGCTGTGGGGGACATCTTCGACCGTCCGGAACATCCCTACACCCGGCGCCTGCTGCGCTCCCGAATCGACCTGGACACACCGCGGGACCGCCCGCTGACGCGCGGCCTCCCGCAGCTGGAACACCTCGATGCCGACAACCGGCCGACCAGCGAGGCACCGGCGGAGGCCGCGGCCGCGGCCGACCGTGCGGGACGCGCCCACGGCGCCCACGGCCGCGCCATCGGCGCGGACGGCGTGCTCGACGCCGGGCACGCGGCCCCCGCCGACCAGAACCTGCCGGAGCGCTGGCCCGCGCCGGATATCAGCGACACCTACGCCGTACGCCTGCGCGGTGTGACCCGCACCTTCCGCTCCGGCCGGCTCTGGGCCCGCGACGAGACACCCGCCCTGCGCGGCGTGGACCTCGACGTCGCGCAGGGTGAGGCCGTCGCCCTGGTCGGCGAGAGCGGCTGCGGCAAGTCGACGCTACTGAGGATCGTCGCGGGCCTGGAGACCGCCACGGCCGGCCGGGTCGACGTCGCGGGCAGCACGCCCCAGATGGTCTTCCAGGACGCGGGGTCCTCCCTCACCCCCTGGCTGACCGTCGGGGACATGCTCGGCGAACGCCTCACGGCGCACCTGTCCGGCACCACCCGCGCCGCGCGCCGAGTCGCCGTGGAGGACGCCCTGCGGACCGTGGGACTCGATCCCGACGCGGCGCACGCCCGGGGAGACCAGCTCTCGGGCGGCCAGCGCCAGCGGGTCGCGATCGCCCGCGCCGTGATCGTGCCGCCCCGGGTGCTGCTGTGCGACGAACCGACCTCGGCCCTCGACGTCTCGCTCGCCGCCACCGTGCTCGACCTGCTCGGGCGGCTACGGCGCGAACTGGGCATGTCCATTCTTTTCGTCACCCACGACCTCGCCGCCGCACGCATCGTCGCCGACCGCGTCGCCGTCATGCGTGCCGGCCGGATCGTCGAGTTCGGGCCCACCGAGCAGGTGTGCTCCGCGCCCGCCGAGGAGTACACGCGCACACTCCTGGCCGCGATCCCCGGCCCGCGGCACCGCCGGCTGCCCCACGACACCACCGTCCCCGCAGGAGACTCCCGATGACAACGCTCGGTCCGGGAACCGGCCGCGCGGCCGCCCAACGCCGCTGGGCGGCGGTCACCACCGTCCGCGAACGCAGCACGGCCGCCGACCGGATCGCCATCGCCGCACTGGCCCTGCTCGTCGCGGCGGCCCTCCTCGCCCCCGTCCTCGCGCCGCACAGCCCCGTCCTGCGCTCCGGCGAGGCGTTCCTGCCGCCGGGCAGCGCGGGTCACCCGCTGGGCACCGACGCGCTCGGCTACGACCTGCTCTCACGCGTCCTCTTCGGCATGCGGTCCAGCCTGCTGGCCGCGGCGATCGTCATCGCCTCGGGCGTGGTGATCGGAACCCTGGTCGGGGTGCTGGCCGGCGCGCTGCCGGGTTGGGTGGACAACCTCCTCATGCGCGTGACCGACCTGTTCCTCGCCCTGCCGGGGCTCGTCATCGCCATGGCCGTCGCCGCGTCGCTCGGCGCGGGCTACACCAGCGCGCTCATCGGCATCGCCATCGTCTGGTGGCCCATGTACGCACGGCTGGTACGCGGCGAGATACGCGCCTGGGCGGCCCGGCCGCACCTCGAAGCCGCTCGTCTGGCGGGCGTCCCCTGGGGACGCCGGGTCACCCGGCACCTGCTGCCCGGCGTGCGCTCCACGATCGTGGTCGCCGCCAGTCTGGACGTCGGCGGGCTCGTGGTCGCCCTCGCCTCGCTGTCCTTCATCGGCCTGAGCTCCCCCGCGCCCGCGCCCGAACTGGGGGCGATGGCCGCCCAGGGCATGCAGTACCTGCTGGAGTCCTGGTGGGTGCCCATCGTGCCCGGCGTCGCGGTCACCGCGCTGGCGCTCGTCGCCAACTACGCCGGTGACGCCGTCCGCGACATGCTGCGGCGGCGGTGACAGCCATGCCACACCGGCGCACTCATCCCGGAAAGGTCTGACATGATCCTGTTCATCATGCGTCGCGCCGCGGCGATGGCCGGGGTGCTGCTCGCCCTGACCGTGGTGCTCTTCGGGCTACAGGAGGCGTCGGGCGTCGACCCGGCCAAGGCGTACGTGGGAGCCAACGCCTCCCAGGAGGCCGTGGAGGCCGCCCGGCAGCGGCTGGGCCTGGACGAGCCGTTCGCGAGCCGCTACCTGCACTACCTGTCCGGGCTACTCCACGGCGACCTTCAGAACTCGCTGCGTACCCGTACGCCCGTGGCCCAGGACGTCGGCGCCGCCCTGCCCGCGAGCCTCGAACTCGGCGTCTGCGTACTGTTCGTGGCGGTGCTGCTCGGCACGGGCTTCGCGTATGTCTCCGCGATCCGCTGGCGCGGGGCGGCCGTCCTGCGCACGGTGCTGTTCTCCGGCGCCGCGGCCCCCACCTTCCTGCTCGGCATGATCGCGCTGCTGGTGTTCTACGGCGATCTCGGCTGGCTGCCCTCAGGCGGACGCAGCGGCTTCCGCGACGCCCCGACAGGACCCACCGGATTCCTTCTCCTCGACAGCCTGCTCGCGCTCCGGCTCGACGTCTTCTCCGACGCCCTCGCCCATCTCGTGCTGCCGGTGCTGTGCGCGGCCGTCGCACCCGCGATGGCGATCGGCCGCGTGCTCGTCGACGGCCTCTCGGTCAACCTGGAGGCGGACCACGCCCGCACGGCCCGCGCCGCCGGTCTGTCGGAGCGCGCCGTGTTGCTGCGCCACGCGGTTCGCAACTCCCTCGGGCCGACGCTGTCGATGATCGGCATCCAGGCCGGCGCGCTCCTGGCCGGTCTCGTCGTCGTCGAGAAGATCTTCGCCTGGCCCGGTGTGGGGTCCTACCTCGACAAGTCGGTCGCGGCCAGCGACCTCCCGGGCATCACCGGCGTCGCCCTCCTCATGGGGCTGGTCTACGTCCTCGTCAACGCGGTCGTCGACATCCTGCAGGTCGTCGCGGACCGCAGGATCGCCCTGGTCTAGCCCGCTACTCGACCGAACACACCCCAACCCGCTCCGTGGAAAGAGGACAACGTCATGAACGTCGTCGGCAACGCTGTGTTGATCGTCGTGGACATCCAGGGCGGCGGTGTCGAACTCGCCGAATCCCGCACCGAGATCCCCCACATGTCCGGCCGTGGTGAGCGCGCGCCCCTGCAGCGCGAACTCGTCGACCGAGCCCGTGAGCGAGGCATTCCCGTCGTGTGGATCCAGGAGGTGCACAAGCCGAATCTCGTCGACATCGGCCGCGAGCTGGACGGCTCAGAGGGGCCGCACTGCGTCGAGGGGTGGCCGGAGACCGAACTCGCGCCCGGACTCGAGCCGCGCCCGGACGAGTTCCTCATCCGCAAGCGCCGCTACTCGGCGTTCTTCGGCACCGAACTGGAAATCGTGCTCAAGGCGTACAAGGCCGAGACGGTGATCCTCATCGGCGGCCTGACCGACGTCTGCGTGCACTACACCGCCGTCGACGCCCACCAGCACGACTACCGGGTCCGGGTGGTCACCGACTGCGTCGGCGGCTCCTCCCAGGAGGCTCACGACGCCGCCCTGCGGGCAATCCACTACCTGCAGCGTGACGCGCTCGTGCACCACGCCGAGGCGCTCGGCTGGTTGGCGACCGCGGCCGCCAACCCCGAGGTCGCCCGTGCCGATCGCACGCACCTGGCGGCGCAGTCCGCCTGAGGAGGAGGGTCCGAGGCGCGGCCGGAGGAACCGGCCGCGCCTCGGTCAGCCCCGGGAGATCGCGGCCAGGTACGCCGGCCACGACCCGTACGCCGTGATGTCGGGTGCGCCGCCTGCCGCCTCGCGGTCGCACCCGAATCCCACGACCCAGCTGCCGTCGTCGAGTTCCACGGGGCCGAGCATCATGGGTGGCGGGAGCGCGGCGAGGAACCGGCCGAGGCCCGCCGGGCTCAGCGCCCACAGTTCGCCTTCCACGCGGGCGCCGAGCCCGGGCCCGTAGCGGACCAGGCCCGGCTTCGGCGGCGTCGTCGCGAGCGCCAGCAGGCGGTAGGCGTCGGACGTGTGAACCGCCCGAACGAATCGGGCGCCGAGGGCCAGGAGTTCGGGATTCAGCGGCTGCCCCCGTCGATGGGCGCCGACGACGACCACACCGACGACCGGGTCGCCCGATGGCACGGCGCGGCGCGGCGGGTGGACGGTCGGGTCGGGCGTCCACCAGGTCGGCTCGGGCACCTCGGCTCCCATCATGAGCGCTCGGTTGGGTCCTGTCACGCCGTCAGCAGACGTGCGAGCGTACGCAGCGAGGCGTCGGCGAAGGCCGGGCCGAGGAGCATGACGCCGAACGGACGCCCGGCCACTGTCTCGGCGGGGGCGGCGACCGCGCAGAGGTCGAGCAGGTTCGCACAGTTGGTGAACCTGCCCAACCGGACGTTGACACCCACCGGGTCGGCCGCCACCTCGGCCAACGAGGGGTGGTCGGGGGCCGTGGGCAGGAGCACGGCGTCCACCCGCTCGAACTCCCGTGCGGCGACGGCGCGTAGCTCGTCCAGCTCGGCGAGGTCGGTGAACAGCGCGTGGGCCGGCAGCTCACGACTGGCGGTGATGATGGCCGCCACGGTCGGGTCCAGATCAGGCGAACCCCGGTGCGCGTCGATGAAGTCTCCGACGGCCGCGTAACGCTCGGCCACGAACGCCCCGTCGTAGAGCAGTGCCCCCGCGCGCAGAAACGCCTGGAGGTCGACGGGCACGACCGTGACGCCGGCGGCGCGCAGCCGCATGACCGTCCGCTCGTAGGCGTCGGCCCAGCCTGGGGCCAGCTCGCCCAGCGCGGCCGCGGCAGGCACGCCGAGCCGCGGCGGCCCTGACCGCGGCGTGGCCGGTGGGGCGGTGCGGGAGAGCGGATCCGCCGGGTCGGGCCCGGCCAGCACCGCCAGCGCGGCCTCGGCCCGTGCCAGTGTGCGGGCGAAGACGGTGACGCAGTCGAGGCTGCGGCATGCGGGCACCACTCCGCGCGTGGGCACCAGGCCGCGGGTCGGCTTGAGCCCGAAGACGCCGTTGAACGCAGCCGGTACCCGCCCGGATCCGGCGGTGTCGGTGCCGAGCGCCAGATCCACGAGACCCAGCGCCACGGCCACCGCCGACCCGGAGCTCGAACCGCCCGCCACCCGATCCGGGTCGAACGCGGCGGCCACCGCGCCGTAGGGGCTGCGGGTGCCCACCAGGCCGGTGGCGAACTGGTCGAGATTGGTCGTTCCCAGCACCACGGTGCCGGCAGCCTTCAATCGTGCGACGGCGGGGGCGTCTTCGTCGGGAAGGTGAGCGTAGGAGGGACAGCCGGCGGTCGTCGGCAGCCCGGCGACGTCGATGTTGCCCTTCACCGCCGACACGGTGCCGGACAGCGGCAGCGCTTCCCCGGCGGCGCGGCGGGCATCGACACGTTCGGCGTCGGTGAGCGCCGCCTCCAGCGGCCGCAGGTCGATCCACAGCTCGGGCCGCCCCGCGACCGCGATCCGGCGATACGCCTCGCGGACCCGTGCCACCGCGCTCACCGGGACTCCTCACCGGCCACGTCCCCCGTAACCAGCATCCGTACCGGGGTGGGGTTGAAGCCGTTGCACGGATTGTTGATCTGGGGGCAGTTGGAAACCAGCACCAGCACGTCGGTCTCGGCCCGCAGCGCCACCGTGAGCCCGGGCGCCGAGATGCCGTCCACGATGCCGAGCGTTCCGTCGGCCTCGACGGGCACGTTCATGAACCAGTTGACATTGCTGACCAGGTCGCGTTTGGCCAGTCCATGGCGTGCGCCTTCGAGGAGGAAGTTCTCCACGCAGGCGTGCTGTCCCCAGGTGTGATGGCCGTACCGGAGGGTGTTGGATTCCCGGCTACACGCGCCGCCGATGGTGTCGTGCCGGCCGCAGGTGTCGGCGACGACCGTCATCAGCGGGGTGTGCTCGCCGGAGAGCAGGACGCTTCCGGTGGTGAGGAAGATATTGCCCTGGGCGTGGATGGTGTCGGGCGCGCTGTAGCGCACCGACGTGTCATGAGCGTCGTACACGAGGAAGTCAACGGCCTGGTTTCCCCTCAGGTCGGTGACGGTGAGGGTCTGCCCGGCCCGGATGACGCCCGACCAAGGCGCCCGGGCGGGGACGGTGGTGTCGCTGACGATCGCGGAGGTCATGCCATCCCCCTGGCGGTGAGGTGGTCGACGGTGTTGAGGAACGCCCGGCGTCCTTCGGGGGTGGCGTCCCACAACGGGGCGCCGGGAGCGGTGGGGCGGTCGCTCCAGGCCAGCACGCGTAGCGGGGTACAGGTGTAGGCGGGGCGTGGGTCGAGGGGGTGCGGGACGTTCGCGATCAGTACGATCAGCGGCGACTCGGCGCGCAGCGTCACCCTCGTCCCACGGCCGGCTGAGCCGAGCCACTCGAGTCCGCCGTCGGGCCCGACCCGGACCCCCTTGAAGAAGCTGAGGCTCGGTGGGAGGTCCCGTGGACCGAGACCGTGCTTGGCGGCGGCAAGCTTGAGCAGCTCCCGGCCCGCGGGGGTGGGGCCATGCGCCGATCCGTCGCCGTAGCGCGCCGCGTTTCGGGCCAGGGCGGAGGTGCCGCACAGCGCGTCGTGCCGGCCCGAGCTGTCCGCGGTCACCGAGGCCAGCACGCGACCTTGGTCGGACAACAACAGCCGCTCCGCGCCGAGGTAGGCGTTCCACTGGATCTTGACCGTGTCGGCGGCGTTGAGCCGTTCGAAGGGACGGTCGGCGTAGTACAGCAGTACGTGTGCGCAGGCGTCTCCGTCGACATCGGTCAGCTCCAGCGCGGTGCCTCGGGCGAGGACCTGGTGGCTGTAGTTGCCTCCGCCGATGGTCTCGGCCCAGGTCAGGCGGGTGGCTGAGACGCCCGGCGGCGGTTCGGGCCAGTCGGCGGCCGGAACCGTCGGCATGTCGGTGACGTGGGCACCCTCCTGGGCTCGGGCGTGCACGCGCGCGGCGTGCGTGGTGGCGGTCAGCGAAGTGGTGGCGGGGTCCGGACTGGAAGCGAGCGAGCCCATGGTTCCTCCAGCGGGGAGGGCTTTCTTTCGGTCGATCGATAGAAATTGGACGACAGCCGCGTATCGAGGGTGTGCGCCGAGCGTTACATGGGCGTTTCCACGGCGACCTGTCTCTCGCGGAGCGAGATCGAACTGTGGTTCCCACGTCGCTGTGATGGACGCGGTTCGTGTCGCCGGGTTGCACGTACGAATCGATGCGGTAAGGGGCTGCGTCGATGGGCCGGAGGGTGTCGACAAGGTGGCGTTGCCTGCCCGCCAGCCTCGAACGCGGCCTTCGGTTCCGAACAGCCAGGCATCGCCCAGGGACTCGGCCCGAGGGGGCCAGTTCGAGCGCGAGGCGGGTAGAGAAGGCTGAGGGCGGAGAGTGCCACGACGGCCTGCTTGACGGGAAGCTCGGTGTACTGGCGCGCCGTTCGAAGGTAGGTCTCGGCGTGCACCTGGTAGCACCCCTCCGCCTGGCCGCCGCAGGCTGGCCCGCTGTTCGCCCCCGCCCAGGCGGGGGCGAACCGAATCTGCTCGGTTCATGGTTCATGACGGCGTGCCACGCCACCATGATCCGCTGCCTAGCGACCCGTGAAGGCGGACCCCAGATGGCGGCCCCGGCTTCGAGGTCGAAGGGGACACCTGTGAGCTGTTCGCTCGCCACCCACAGCCGCCTGCCCGTCGCGGGGTCGTCGGCGCCTGGGGGGAGCTTGGCGGGCCTGGGGGTGCCGGAGGTCTGGTCCCGTCCGGCGGGGCCGATGAACTGGCCCGACTGGACGTACGGGCTGGTCGCCGCGTACAGGGAGGGCCAGGCCGCACCCTCGGCCGAGCCCATGAGCAGGCGTGCGGCGATCGAGGTGACCACGCGGCTCAGAGCGCCGTTGCCGCGCTGCTGCAGACCGGTCATCGCCGACCCCGGGTGGACGACGAGCGCCTCCACGGAGCTGCTCGCTGTGCGGCGCGCGAGTTCGAGGGTGTAGACGATGTTGGCGCGCTTGGACTTGGCGTAGGCGCCCATGGGGCGGTAGCTCTTCTCGCTCATCAGGTCGTCCAGCCTGCCCATCGGCCACCGCGCCGCGCTGGCGCTGACGGTGACCACGCGCGGTGCGGACGAGCGGCGCACGGCGGGCCAGACCTGGGCGTCGAAGGCGAAGTGGCCGAGGTGATTGGTGCCGACCGTCATCTCGAGGCCGTCGTGGGTGGTGCGCCGCTCGGGCAGGTTCATCACGCCGGCGTTGTTGAAGAGCAGGTCAACCGTCTCGGTCTCGGCGATTCGGGTGGCCGCGTCGCGGACGGAGGAGAGGTCGGAGAGGTCGAGCACCAGGGTGTCCGTCCGGGCCCCGGGGGTCGCGGCACGCACAGCCTCCGCGGCCTGGTCCAGCTTGGTCCGGCTGCGGCCGGCCAGGATGACACGGGCCCCGTGCCGGGCGAGCGCGCGGGCGGTCTCGAGTCCGATCCCGCCGCTCCCGCCGGTGATCAGCGCGGTGCGGCCGGTCTGATCGGGGAGGTCGTCGGGAGTCCAGTGGTTCACGTTGTCACGCTCCTCGGATGCGTTGGTTCTGTGCTCGGGTCATGCGGCGCTCGGCAGGGTCGTGACACCGAGCTGGAAGAGCCTGCCGAGGATGGCCTCGGCGAAGGTGGCTTCGGGGATCTCGCCGTTCCTGATGCGGTACACGCCGGTGCCGAGCCTCTGGGCAGGCTCGCCGGTGGGGCCAGCGCCCATGAAGTCACCGAGGTGGTACCGCTGTTGGTGAAGAGGGGTACGACGGTGTCGACCTCCGCGACGACCCGGATGATGTCCGGGCGCAGGTCGCTGAAGGCGCCGGCGGCCCGGAGAGCCGCACAGGCGTCGGTCCCGGCGCGCAGCCCAAGACCTGCCCCCTTTTTCAGACCGGTGGTCTGTTTGACTGCGACCCCAACATAGAAGACCACCGGTCTGATGTCAAAAGACCGGCAGTCTGTAACCTGGGGGCATGACGAACTTCCAGCGCGCGCGCAGTGAGGAGCAGCGCGAGACGCGGCGCCAGGCCATCCTCGACACCACCGCCGGCATGCTCGAGGAGATGCCCATCGGTGAGATCAGCCTGAACGAGCTGAGCCGCCGCGTCGGGCTGGCGAAGTCCAATGTGCTGCGCTATTTCGAATCGCGTGAGGCGATCCTGCTGGAACTGCTCGACCGTGCCTGGCGGCAGTGGGTGGCCGACTTGCCTGCCCTTGCGCACGCCGGCATCGACCAGGACGCTCCGGTGAGCCGGCGTGCAGAGCAGTTCGCCGCCGTCATCGCGGGCTCCCTCGCCCAACGCCGGGTCCTGTGTGACCTGCTGAGCGCGCAGGCGGGGGTGCTGGAACACAACGTCTCCCCGCAGGTGGCCGCCCGCTATAAGCGCGCGGCCGTGGCCAACGTCGCCGACATCGCGGCGTTGGCCCACCAGCACCTTCCTGAGCTGGGCAACAGCGCACCGCAGTTGACCGCGGCCGTGATCATGGCCGTCGGTGCCGTGTGGACACACGCCCGGCCCTCCCCGGCGATGCTCGCCGCCTACGAAGCCGACCCCTCACTCACCGCGTTCAAGCTGGACTTCGTGACTGCCCTGCAGGAGATGCTGGCCACGCTCACCGCGGGCACCATCGCCCGCGTCTCCGCCTGAGCCCTGTGTGCCCACGACGGTCAGCAGCGCGAGCTTCTCGGCGTCGCCTGGGCCGCGTCGCCCGACTGTCGCGCGCAGGTCGGCGACGAACGAGCGTGACTGCGGGGCGAGGTCCTCCCGCGGGTAGATCTGCCGCGAGGCCGGGTCGGTGAACCATCGGTAGACGAAGCTCGCCGCGCGGCCCTGGTGCGCGGACAGGTCGCCGAGCATCGCGACGGCGAGCGGGTCCTGGACCAGAACGGCGTGCAGGTCGGTGCCCACCATCGCCGGGGCCCGTCGATTCGTGTCAGCAGGTCGAGCATCGCGGGGTGGACGTGTGACGCCGTCCCGCCCTGGTGCGGGATATTGCGGTTCGCCAACCGGTACAGGTGGTCGCGTTCGTCGCGACGCAGACCGGGACGCGGCGCCGCGGGCCGGGCGCGAGCCCGACCTCCTCGGGGCGGATCCGCTCGCGTCGCGAACGGAAGAAGCCGCCGAGTTCGGACAATGACAGGCCGCCGCACCCGCCCTGGGGCGGGCGCGGCGGCGGCAGACCGCGGTCGGGCGGGGTCAGACCTTCGTCTTGACCCGTTGCACGGCGCTGACGCCGACGGCGGCCAGAGCGATCTGGATCAGCAGTTCTATCCAGTCGAGGCCCTCCGTGTCACCCACGCCGAGCACCTGGGCGACGGCCGTTCCGATGAGGGCCGCCACGATGCCGACCAGCAGCGTCCAGAGAATCCCGATGCCCTGCCGGCCCGGGAGGACGAGCCGGCCGAGGAATCCGATCACGACGCCGACGACGATCGCGCTGATGATTCCGGAGATCTCCATCGTTCAGCCTTTCCTGACGGAACTGGACCGCCGTCGGGTGCCCCGGGGGACGGCGGTTCAGTCCTCGCCGGGCGAACCGTTCTCCGGCGACGGCCCCCGGCGTCCTCGACGACTCCGTTTCCGTCCGGCTCACCCGAGCCGACCGCACGGCCGTCCGCGCGGGGTGCGGCTACGTGCACGTGACGGCGCCCAAGCACCTTGTGTCGGAAGGGCTCCGGCGCCAGATAGCCAAAGTGGCCCGCGCCGGGGAAGCCGGGCTGCCGTGCTGGCGCGCTGGCGTTCAGGAGTGGGTACTCCGAGAGAGATGCCACCGTCATCCTCGCGACGGAGACGGATCATCTCCTGGCGTGACGCCCACCTGTGACGGTCTGGTCATGCTGAAGCGGTGAACGTGATAGAGACCGAACCGCCCGTGCCTGCCTGGGCCCACCGCGTGGCCCAGGCCATCCCGCTCGTGGCGCTCCCCGTGTGTCTGTGGCGCCTACCAGTCATCGGCCACGGCATGGGCGGCGAGCCGCTCTCGCCAACCGTGGGCCACATCGCCTACGTCATCACGCTCAGCGTTCTCTCCGAACTCGCGGCGCTCCTCAGCTTCGGCCTGGTGCGCCCCTGGGGTGAGCGGGTCCCTGCATGGGTCCCCCGGCTCGCCGGCAAGCGCATCCCGCCCGCCGTGGCGCTCGTCCCGGCCACGGCAGGCGGCCTCCTCCTCACCGTCGTTCTCGGTGTCTGGCTGTACAACGCACTCGCCATCGGCCCGGATGCCTGGCCATACGAACCCGGTTGGAACATCCTCGCCATGACGGTCAGCGGCTTGATGAACCTCTGGGGCCCACTGCTCCTCATCCTCGCGCACGCCTACTACCGTCGCCGCACCACCGCTGACCTTCGGCAACAACCGCCGAGCGGCACGTACGCGGTCTGACGAGAGGCACCCAGCCCGCGAAGAGGGCCAGGGTGCTCCCGAACTCAGGTACCGATCGCGCGCCACGCATGCGGCCGCGCCACCGGCCGCCTCCGGCCGGCGCGGGCAGCGGCCGGGCCGGGATGGGGCGATTTCAGTCGCAGTCGTCCGACGAGCCCCCGGAGGAACTCCCGTACGAGCCGCCCGTGCGGCCGCGGGAGCCCGAGCCACGGCCACCGCCGCCGGAGCCGCCCGAGGTGCGCTCCGGGGCCGCGGCCACCTGGATGTCGCCGTCGTCCGGGACCGCCGCCGCGTCGCAGTCACGATTCCCGCACGCGCCGGCGGTCGACGCCAGCACGACCGTGAGCAGAACGGCTCCTCGTATCGCCCCGTGCCGGAGGGAACGGGACCTGGCGACGGTTGTGGACATGACGTTGACCTATCGTTCAGTGGCGTCGACCACCCCGGGTGCGGTGGCGCTCGGATGCCATCGGAGACGGTGCCGGACAGGGTCCGGTTCCGTTGGCGCGTCGGTGCCTGGCCGCGTCGGGGGCGGCTGCCGGGCGGTGCGGTCGTCGAGTCAGCCGACGTGGCAGCAGCGGCATCGTTAACGCGTCACTGTCTGCCATCCGCCGCACCGCCAGCACCGCGTCCTCGGACATGGTCCCGGCGCATCGCTCCGTCGCCGGCACCGTGTCCTGCGGTCGCGGGCTCGGACGTCTCAGCCTCAGGCGTTCGAGCCTCCCGATCACCGGCGCACGTGACGAGAGTGAGCACCCCGACGCCCGTCGCGAACGCTCGCGCACTGACAGTCCTGAGCACCGGCATCAGAGGCCCGCGCGCTGCTCGGCGCGGGCTCGCCGAGGAACTGCAGCGGCCGGGTGGCGGCTCGAGCGCGGTGCGGGCCTGGCCGGGTTGCCCGGTGGGGCCCCAGCTGCGCGCCGCCACCGACCCCGCGGCGGTCTCCGGCTAGTTCTACGGGCCGCGCCGGATGATGGCCTTCGGTCGTCCCGTGCTGTGGCCCCCCACCCCTGTGCTGCCGACCCGGCCCGCGCCCGGCGGCTGTGGGAGGTCTCGCTTGCCCCGCTCCGCCTGGACGAGCCGGCCCAACTCGCCCCGGAGGCACGGTAGTCGCCCCCCGCCGACCGGCCGCGCCGGTCAGCGGCACCGTCAATCCGTCAGGCCCCAGTCCGCGGCGATGTGGTAGCTGGAGCAGAGGCTGGCGAGGAAGTAGGCCGCCGCGTTGCCGCACTGCTGGGCCCCGTCGCCCGGCGCGACCGGCGTGCCGTGACCGTTGCCCGGCGTCAGATAGCCGATCACGGGCGGGGCGCCCGCCCCTGTGTGGTACGCCGAGCGGATGGTGCCGGCGGGCAACTGCGAGATGGCGTCCGGCTGTTGGTCGCCGCCGAGGACGTTCGTCCACTGCTTGACGGACTCTGCCAGGTTGGCGGTGGCCACCGTGTGGTCGGCGCCGCCGTGCCACAGCGACACCGCGGGACGCCGTCCCGTGTAGCCCGGGTATGCCGCGCGCACCCGGTCGCCCCAGGACTGCGCCGTCTCGGCGCGGCCGGGGTACATGCACGAGAACGCGCCCAACATCCCGCTCGCGCAGCCGTGCGGGACGCCCGCGATCACCGCGCCGCCCGCGAACACGTCGGGGTAGGCGGCCAGCAGCGAGGCGGTCATGGCGCCGCCGGCCGAGAGCCCGGTGACATACACCCGGTCCGGGTCCGCGGCCAGCGAGCCGAGGGTGTGGTCGACCATCTGCCGGATCGACAGCGCCTCCCCGCCGCCGCGGGCCACGTCGCCCGGCTCGAACCAGTTGAAGCAGCGGCTGAGGTTGTTGGCCGACTGTTGCTCGGCCACGACCAGCGCGAACCCGTCCGCGTCGGCGAACTTCCGCCAGCCCGCGTTGTCGGCGTACTCCTGCGCGCGCTGCCCGCAGCCGTGCAGCAGCACCACGACCGGGCTGCCGGCGGCCAGGCCGGCCGGCACGTAGCGGTACATCACCAGGTTGCCGGGGTTGGATCCGAAGGACGTGACGCGCTCCAGCGGCACGGCGGCCCTGACCGGGCCGCCCGCGGCCAGGACGGACATCAGGCTCAACACGAGGGCGGTCAGCAGGGTGGCCGCCCGGCGGGGGAAGAACGCGGTTCTCGGCATGGTGGATCCCTTCCGGCACCGCCGCCGTCCGGCCCGGCGCCGCTCGTCTCCTGGGTTCGCCTGGGCGCACCGTAGGACCGGCGTGGGCAACCGGATACGAGGGCCGCCGCCATGCCGGGGAGCCGACCTGTGTGGCCCGGTCACATGGGCGGCGTTTCAACCGGCCGCCAGGGGCAAGACGAAATGACATGTCCGCTTATAAGGTACGTTCCGGTCCCGTGGCGAAGGCCATCGCCGTCGTCGCGGACGTCGCCGCGCTCGTCATCGGCCTGTGGATCCTGATGTACCTGCTGGATGCCAACCCGGGCAACGATCTGGTCGGCCTGGTCAGAGACCTGTCACGGTGGTTGGCCGGCTGGTCCCACGACCTGTTCACCTTCGACGAGGAGTGGGCGCGGGTCGTGTGCGGCTATGGTCTCGCGGCCGTCGTCTACCTGTTCATCGGCCATCTGGTGGCGTCCCGGGTACGTCGTCTGTAGGGGAGCGCGACACCCCGGGCGGTCGGGTGCGCGTCGCCGGAGCGGCGGCGTCCGACCGCTCCGACGTGTCCGGGCTCGGCCGGGCGCACGGGGCGCCGGGGGGGGCGAGATCGCTCTCCGCCATGGAGCTGATCTCACCGGGTATGGTTCCCGGCAGCGTCGACCACCGCCTGCCTGCCCGTCCAGGCGGGAGGCAGGGAGGAGTGGCCGCCGACGGTTCCTCCCGGGCACCGGCGCCCGGGCTTCGACGGGAGCGATGTGAAGACGAGAGCCGCCATGGCGAGCAGTTCGAACGCACCGGTGGCGGCATGTGGCCGACCGGGGCCGGGCGAGGCGCTGGAGCAGGTGAGTGTCGGCGTGTACGCCGTCGACGACGCCGGGCGCATCGTCTGGGCCAATGCCCGGGCGCTGGAACTGCTGGCGCGTTCCGCCGACGAGACCGTCGGCCAGGACGCCCACGATCTGCTGCACCGTGACTCCCGGGGGCGTCCGCTCACCCGGGACACCTGCGCACGGACCAGGGAACTGCTGTCACAGCGCGCGCAGACCGACCGGGCCTGGTTCCCGCGGGGCGACGGCACCCTGTTGGCCGTGCGGTGGTTCTCCCTCCCCTACGAGCCCAACGACCAGGGCATGAGCGCGCTGATCGCCTTCCATCCCACCGCGCATCCGGAGGAGGACACCGCGCGGCCGGCCGCCCACTCGGCCCGTGCCCTGTCGGAGCGGGAACGGCTGGCCCTGCTGGCCGACACCACCGCCCAGCTGATCAACAACCTCGACGTGCGCGAGTCCCTGCGCCGGGTGGTGGAGCTGATACTCCCCCGGTTCGCGGACTGGGCCGTCATCGACCTGATCACCGAGGCCAACGAGGTCACCCGCTCCCTGGTCGTCCGGGCCGGGGCCGGCGCCCTGGAAGAGCACGAGGAGTTGCAGGGACCCATGCCGCCGGTGCCCGAGACCTCCACCATGCCCCTGTCCAAGGCCCTGCGAGGCGCGGCGTCCACGGTCACCGGTCCTGAGACCTACGAGGGTCCGCCCGACAGCGGCATCGCGGTGGAGCAGCGCAGGCTGTTCAAGGCGACGGGCATCCAGACCGCGGCCATCGCCCCGGTTCGCGGGCCCCGCGAAGTGCTCGGCGCCCTCACGCTGGGCCGCACCAGTCGCGACGAGGCGTTCACCACCGGCGACCTCGGCCTGCTGGAGGACATAGCCCGACGCATCGGCATCGCGCTGGAGAACGCGCGCCACTACCAGCGCCAGCGCCAGGTGGCCGAGACCATGCAGCGCTATCTGCTGCCCCAACTCCCCGACCTGGCGGGGGTGGAGATGGCGACGCGCTACCTGTCCGCCCCTGACGCCTCGCACGTGGGCGGCGACTGGTACGACGCCTTCACCCTCCCCTGTGGCGACACGGCGCTGGTCATCGGCGACGTCGTCGGCCACGACCTGGAGGCGGCAGCCGGCATGGCCCAGCTGCGCAACATGCTGCGCGCCTTCGCGTGGTCCCAGGACCAGCCCCCGCACCGCATCGTGGAGACCCTGGACGAGGCCATGGGACACATCACCGATGTCCGCATGGCGACCCTGATCCTGGCCCGCCTGACCGCCGAAGCCGCCGGCCGCTGGACGCTGCGTTGGGCCAGCGCCGGCCACCCGCCCCCGCTGCTCGTCGACCACGAGGGCGTGACCCGCTACCTCGAGGAGGGCAACGGGATCCTCCTTGGTACGGCCTCCGCCCGGCCCCGCGTCGACGCGCACGTCGACCTGCCGCCCGGCTCGACGCTGGTGTTCTACACCGACGGCCTGATCGAGACCCGCAGACAGCCCCTGGACGCCGGTCTCGAGCGCCTGCGTCGGCACGCCGCGTCGCTGGCCCGCCGCCCGTTGGACTCCTTCGCCGACCAACTGCTGGAGCGCAGCCGCCCGACCGACAACGACGACGACGTCGCCCTGCTCACCGTCCGCATCCCGCGCGCCACCACATGAGGACGGGGCGTCAGGAGGCCGACGAGGGCGTCCGGTCGCCGCGGACGGCCGCCAGCACGTGCGGCCAGACGGCCGCCCCCAGCGCCGCGTCGGCGTGCGCGGTGCCGCCGTGGGCGAAGCGCGGGGACGGCCACATCCGGTCGGCACCGCCCGCGACCAGCACCAGGTCGACGCCGGTCCCCGCCGCGGGGCGGAGAGGGGCGCCGGCCAGGTGTTCTGCCTAGGGAGCGGTGACGACTGGCCGGAGGTCGGTGCCGCCGATGATCCGGCCCGGGCAGAGGCCGCGGCTCGACAGGCCGGAGAGGATCTGGGGGACGGCGTTGACGGTGGTCTGGTAGCCGTCGTGCATGAGGATGATGTCGCCGTTCCGCAGGGTGGACGCGGCCTGGACGATCTGGGCGGTGCTCGCGCCCGCCCAGTCCCTGGAGTCCACGTTCCACAGCACCTCCGCCGTGATGCCCTGCTGCCGCGCGATGTCCCGCACCTGGGTGTTGGTCTCGCCGTACGGCGGCCGGAACAGCGTCGGGGTCTGTCCGGTGGCCTGTCGCAGGAGGGTCTGGGTCCGGGAGATCTCGTCCTGGACGGCGGCCTGCCCGAGTTGGGTGAGATGCGGATGGGTCCAGGTGTGGTTCCCGATCCACATGCCGGCCGCGACCGTCGACTGCAGCAGGCTCGGGTTCTGCTGCGCCCGCTGGCCCCAGATGAAGAAGGTGGCCCTGGCGCCGCCGGCGCGCAGGGCGTTGAGCAGCGCCGGCGTCGTGGTCGTGCTCGGTCCGTCGTCGAAGGTGAGGCCGACGTAGCCGTTGGCGCAGGCGGCCCGCTGGCCGACGCCCTCGGCGGAGGACGGCGGCGCGGAGAGCACGGAGGCCGCCACGGCCGCGGCGACGACGGTGAGCAGCGCGGGCCGGCCGGGCCGCCCCTTCCGGCGTTGGGCGCGGACGGGCATCAGGGATGTCAACAACGTCGCGGACCTGTGGCGCCTGTGAGTGAGGCCGAACATGTTCCCTCCTCCGGGTACGGCACGTCACGTCCGGCGGCGAGGGCACACGCCCTCACCGCTACGGGTGTTCGCACCGTGTCACGGGCCCGGGGCGGTGATAAGCCGACGGCTGTCGGAACCGACCACCCGCCGTGCCGACAACCGTTCGCCGCGCGGCCGGCCGCGCGGCGAACGGTCTCAGTCGAACGGGTGCTCGCCTGCGGTCACCATCCAGACGTGGCCGTCGGGGTCGGCGAAGGTGCCGGCGTAGCCCCATGGTTGGTGGCCCGGGTCGGTGACGATGCCGGCGCCCGCGCGGCGGGCGCGCTCGACCAGGTCGTCCACGGCTGCCGCGGAGCCGGCGTGCACGGTGAGGACGCACTCGCTGTGCCCACGCTCCGCGACCTCGCGGCCGCCGATCACCCAGCCGAAGCCGCCCGTGGGGATCAGTATCAGGTGCGCGCCGGGGTTGAGGGCGAACCTGAGCGGTTCCGGGACCCCGTCATCGGCCGGCTCGCCGACGGGGGCGAGGCCCAGGCCATCGCGGTAGAAGCGGTGGGAGGTTCGGCGGTCGGCGATGGGCAGGCTGATGACGACGGGCGGGTTGGACATCGCTGGGTGGGCTCCCTCTGTGTCGAGTCGGTTCGTCGTCCGGTAGGACTCGACGCGGGAGCCGGACTCATCGGTCGGGCGGGGGCGGGGTGGCCTCCGGGGGCAACAGGGTGCCGAGCGGGCCCAGGTCCAGGTTGAGGTCCTCGACGGTCAGCCCGAAGCGGGTGCGGAGTTCGGCCATCCGCCGTTCGAGCAGCATCAGTGTCAGGCCGATCCGTTCCTCCTGGTCCTCGGTGAGGTCTCCCTCGTCCACGCGGCGCAGGGCCTGGCGTTCCATGAGCTGGCGCAGCAGTTCGACGACCGTGAGGACCAGCCGCATCAGATCGCGTTCCACCGTGTCGTGGTCCAGTTCGACGCGGCCGGGGCTCACAGCGGCCGCCCGGCCGGCTTCGTCGAGCTGATCAGGGCGTTGAGGTCGACGCGCACCAGGTCGACGTCGGCGATCGCCAGCGTGAGGTGCCCGGTGAGCACCACGCCGCCCGCCAGCAGTCGGTCCAGGAGGTCCACCAGCGCGACCTGACGTGCCGCCGGCTCAGTCACCGGATGGGCTCCCTTCCGCGTCGGCGGTGGCGCCGGCCGCCGCCGCGCCGAACGAGTACGGTGCCCAGGGGCCCGACAGGGTGAGGCGGTGCGCGGTGAGGCGGCCGGCCAACCGGCCGGCGAGGGCGGAGAACTCCCGCTCCCGCTCGCGCGGGACCAGGTAGGCGGAGTTGAGCACGTTCTGGCCGGGCTCGCCGGAGAGGCGCGGGTCCTGCGGCGGGTGCAGCCTTGCCCGTTCGGCGGCCGCGGTGAGCGTCTCGTGCACCTCGCGGGCCGACTCCGCGGCGTTCCTGGCGGCCTCCTCGGCGGCTCGGGCGCCCTCCCGCCGGCGGCGGAGGTAGTCGCGGCCCGAGGCGGGCGGGTTCGTGGCCGCACCGTCCGAAGGGGTGGCGCAGGAGGGTTCGGCGTACATCTTGACGCCCCACTCCGCGCATCCGTCGAGGCGCTCGATGGCCGCTTCGAGGCCGGCCCGGTTGCCGGTCAGGAGTCGACGCACCCCGGCCGGGTCGCGGCAGACCGTGGCCAGTCGCATCGGCAGCACGCAGCCCGTGGACAGCAGCCCGTCCACGACTCGTTGGTGGCCCCTGGCCGTCCGTTCGAGCCAGCCCAGGTCCTCGAGGTGGGCCCGTAGGGGTTCCTCGGCGAAGTCCGCGGCGCGCACCGGGCTGGCCACGGCCGCGAGGGCGCCGTCCCGCAGCGCGTGGACCGGAGCGTCGTCGAGCCCGCGCAGTTCCTCGCGCACGGAGTCCGCGCCCCTCGCCCGGGTGACCGCGTACACGTACCAGAGTTCGTCCCGCTCCGTGTCGTTGTGCGTGTCGTCTCTCACGGTGTCCGCTCCCGCTCCTCGAGCGCCGCGACGCGTTGCCGCAACCGCTCGTTCTCGTCGGCGAGTTCACGTGACCTGGCGCCGGAGGAGAGGGCGGGGTCGTGTTCCCACCAGTCGATGCCCATCTCCCTGGCCCGTTCCACGGACGCCACCAGCAGCCGGATTCTGATCGTCAGCAGTTCGATGTCGAGGAGGTTGATCCGGATGTCCCCGGCGATCACCACGCCCTTGTCCAGCACCCGTTCGAGGATGTCGGCGAGGTTGGCTCCGCCCCGGGTCTCCAGGGCGCCGTAGGGTCCGGTCGCCGGGGTGCTCATGGCCGGCCCCCGGTCGGCGGCGCGTGTTCGAGTCGGTCGAGGAGTTCCTCCTCGCGGCGCTCGAACTCGATCAGGTCGATCTCTCCGCCGACGAGGCGCTCCTCGAGCTCCGCGAGCTCGTGTTGGATCACCGCCGGGTCGTAGTAGCGCCGTTCGGCTTCCCGCACGACCTGCTCGACCACCCAGCCGGCGCCGCGTGCCGGGGCGATCGGCAGGAGCAGGAGTTCGCGCAGCAGTCCGGTCATCCCGCCGCCTCCGCGTGTTGGGCGGGCGGCGTGCGGACGAAGCTGTACGGCGGCAGCGGCCCCGTGACCCTGAGTTCGAGCTGGGGGTTGCCCTCGCGCTGGGCCTCTACGGCCGCGAGAAAGGCGGCGGCCTCGTCGTGGCCGACCAGCAGCGACAGGTTCAGGAACCGGTCGGCGGCCTCCGCTCCCCGGTGCACGCGCGTGGCGTGCGGGGCGAGGGCCTCCGTCACCGCCGTGGCGTCCAGCTCCCGGCGCCGGTGCACGCCCTCGGCCAGCAGCTGGCCCAGCAGGAGGCGGTCCCGGTGGGCGCCGCGACGCGTTCTGGTCGCCTCGTTCAGCTCGCGAATACGGGGGTCCTCGGCGAGCAGGGAGCGCAGCACCACCTCCTCGCGGTGGGCGGCCTTCACGTTGTACTCGGCCCGCCCGACGACGGTCTCCATCTGTTCGAGGAAGAAGTCGGCGTGTTCCGCCAGGGTGTCGCGCACCGCTTCGTCGTCGGGGCAGACGCTGCCGAAGCGCAGCGGGAGCACGGGCCCGGCCGCGGACACCGTGGTCAGCACCCGCTGGTGGGCGAACAGGTCGCGCCGTCGCGGTCGCGTCCCCGCGGGGCACTCGCTGACCACCGCGGCCAACCCGCCCTCCCGCACCAGCCGTACCGCGCGGGGCGGGTCGCCGACGCCCGTGGTGCCCTCCGGGAGTTCGGCCGGTCCGGCCGGGGTGACGGCGTAGACGTAGGTGGTCATTCCGCGGCCTCCTTCTCGCGGCGCGTGCCGGTCGTGGTGCGGCGGCCCTTCCGTGGTTCCTTCTCGGTGTCGCCGGACGCGGCGGAGTCGGAGCCGGAGCGGAAGGCGTCGGCTATGGACTCCGCGGCGCCCGCGATCGCCCCCTTGGACTTGCCTCGGGCGCCGGACTCGGTCACCGAGCCGACGAGTTCCGGGACGCCCGGTTCCTTGCTGGCGCCCGACTCGAGGTCGAGCCGGTTGCACGCCTCGGCGAAGCGCAGATAGGTGTCCACGCTGGCGACCACGACGCGCACGTCGATCTTGAGTATCTCGATGCCGACCAGTGAGACGCGCACGAACGCGTCGATCACCAGCCCGCGGTCGAGGATCAGTTCCAGGACGTCGTACAGCCCGCTGTTCCGCGGGCCCGCGGCCGTCGAGGGTGCCGCCGGTGCGACTGTCGTCATGGGTTCTTCCTCCTGCCGGCTCTCCGGGGGCGGTCCGTCCTCACCGTGGGTCGGGCCGCCCGCGTTCGTAGCGGCGGACGCGGCGGTAGCCGGTGATCCCGCCCCGCTCGTCGACCGTGACCTCGTAGCTGGCCATGAGGCTCATCGAGTCGGGAACGCGGGCGAGTTCGGTCACCTCCGCCTCGAGCACCCAGCCGTCCCGGGTGCGTTCCAGGCGGGTCACCGCCTCGGCGCGCAACCCGGTCAGGCCGGCGAACTCCGCGCCCGCCGCGCGGAGCACGTCGACTGCCGTGCCCGCGCTGCTGGTCTGCTCTTCCTCTGCTTTCTCAGCCATGGCGCACGACGGGTTCCTTGTGCGGAGCGTGCCCAAACCTCGGGTCTTCGCCGGCCGGTCGCGCGGACACGTGTTGGCCCGGCGGCGGGTGGTTCGACGTCGTGTCGCGGCGCCCGCCGCCGGGCCGGGTGTGGCGTCCGGTCAGAACTCCACGTCGGAGCAGGCGTAGAACGCGTTGGCCGTGTCGTGGACGTTCCAGACCGCCACGATCAGGTGTCGGCCGGACTTGCCGGCCGGCAGGGTCGCCTGGTGGTTCTCCGTCGCGCCGGGTTGGGCGCCGTTCATCGGGACCGTGAGGAACGGCCGGGGTTCGAGGTCGGCGCGGGTGAGCGGGCGGGTGGGGTCGTAGTCGTCGTCGGTGATGAAGTACTGGAAGTCGGTGGTGCGGTGGGCGGCGGTGAACCGCCAGCTGAAGGTGTGTTGTTGGCCGGCCGCCAGTCGGGTGGCGGGCCAGGCGCCGCCGCGCGGGTCGTCGAGTTCGGCGAACCGTTGGTTGCCGCCCGAGCAGATGGTGCCGTCGGCCGGGCCGAGCTGTGGGAAGCCCTTGGGGCCCTCCACGCTCTGCGGCTCCCAGACGATCGAGCCGCAGCCGCTCACCGCGCCCTGGGCGCAGAACGACTGACGGCTGGTCGGGGTGGTGGGGTATCCGTGGGCCTCGGCCGTGCCGGCGGTGGCGACGACCGAGACCGCGGCGAGGGCGGCCCCGATGGCCGCCGTGCCGATCCTGCTGCGCATGCTTCGCTCCCGGAGAGTTGTGGGGGGTGAGCGCTCCGTGGGGGATGCCGTGCTGTGGTCCAGACCAACTTCGACGCTACTGCCGACCAATAGGCATGTCCATACCAATGACGCCGCCGCTCGCCGCGTCGGCGGCGGAGTGCGCCGCGCGGCCGCGGCGACGGCCTATAGCGGCGGCAGCCACTGCGGCCGGTCGAAGAGTGGTGTCCGCCACCATGGGGGGCGGCCGCCGCCGTTCCTACTGTGCCGCCATGGACAGCAACCCCAGCAGCGACACCGACGCGTCGACCGCCGGAGGCGCCGGCACCGGTCCCGACGTCCCCTTCCTCACCGGGCGCACCGCGCTGGTGACGGGGGCCGCCAGCGGGATCGGCCGGTCCTGCGCGCTCGCCCTGGCCGCCGCCGGGGCCCACGTCCTCGTGGTCGACCGGGCGGCGGCGGCCACCCGGGCGACGGCCGAGGAGATCGGCGGCACCGCCTGCGTGGTCGACCTGGCGGACCCCGACGCGGTGGACGCGCTCCCCGCCGACGCGGACGTCGTGGTCAACAACGCGGGGCTCCAACACGTCGCGCCGCTCCACGAGTTCCCGCCCGACACGTTCGCCCTCCTGCTGCGGGTGATGGTGGAGGCGCCGTTCCGGATCCTCCGGCGCACCCTCCCCCACATGTACGCGCACGGCTGGGGCCGGGTCGTCAACATCTCCTCCGTGCACGGGCTGCGCGCCAGCCCCTACAAGGCGGCCTACGTCACCGCCAAGCACGCCCTGGAGGGGCTGAGCAAGGTCACCGCGCTTGAGGGCGCCCCGCACGGCGTCACCAGCAACTGCGTCAACCCGGCCTTCGTGCGCACCCCGTTGGCCGAGGAACAGATCGCCGACCAGGCGCGCGCCCACGGCATGCCGGCCGAGGACGTGGTCCGCCGCGTGATGCTGGAGCGCCCCGCGATCAAGCGCCTGATCGAGCCGGAGGAGGTCGCCCGGGCCGTGCTGTGGCTGTGCGGCCCGCACACCGGCTACCTCACCGGCGCCTCGCTGCCGCTCGACGGCGGCTGGACCGCCCACTGACCAGGCCGGCGCCCGCCGGCACCCACCCCGACAACTCCCCAGTCCCCAATCCCGAGTCCCCAGCTACGGAAGTGGTGTCCATGGCCGCCCCGACAACCGCCAAGCCCGCTCCCGACAAGCTCCGCCGCGTCGTCGCCGCGAGCCTGATCGGCACCACCATCGAGTGGTACGACTACTTCCTCTACGGTTCCGCCGCCGCGCTGGTCTTCGGCGACGTGTTCTTCCCCGAGTCCGACCCGCTCACCGGCACCCTCCTGTCGTTCCTCACCTACGCCGTCGGCTTCGCCGCCCGCCCGCTGGGCGCCCTCGTCTTCGGCCACTACGGCGACCGCGTGGGCCGCAAGAAGCTGCTGGTGATCAGCCTGCTGATGATGGGCTGCGCCACCACGCTGATCGGCTGCGTGCCCGGCTACGCCACCATCGGTGTCGCCGCGCCGATCCTGCTGACCGCGCTGCGCCTGGTCCAGGGCTTCGCGCTCGGCGGCGAGTGGGGCGGGGCGGTGCTGCTGGTGTCGGAACACGGGGACGCCAGGCGCCGTGGCTTCTGGGCCTCCTGGCCGCAGGGCGGCGCGCCCGCCGGCAACCTGATCGCCGTCGGCGTCCTGTCGCTGACGACCACCCTCCTCAGCGACGCCGCCTTCGAGTCCTGGGGCTGGCGGGTGCCGTTCCTGCTGTCGGCCGTGCTGGTGGTGGTCGGCCTGTGGATCAGGATCTCGGTCGACGAGTCGCCCGTCTTCCAGGCCGCGCTGGCCAGCGCCGAACGGCGCAGGGCGGCGGAGCGCGCCGCCGGGCGGGGCGAGCAGCCGCCGCTGGTGGCCGTCGTCCGGCAGTCGTGGCGGGACATCCTGGTGGCCATGGGGGCCCGGATGGCGGAGAACATCTCCTACTACGTCATCACCACCTTCGTCCTCGTCTACTGCGTCGACCACCTCGACCTGAGCCAACAGACCGCCCTCAACGCCGTGCTGATCGGCTCCGCCGTCCAGTTCTGCCTGATCCCGCTCTTCGGGGCGCTGTCGGACCGGGTGGGCCGCCGGCCGGTCTACCTGCTGGGGGCGGTCGGCACCGGCCTGTGGGCCTGGGTGTTCTTCACGCTGCTCGACACCAGGTCGTTCCCGGCGCTGCTGCTCGCGGTCACGGTGGGCCTGGTGTTCCACAGCGCCATGTACGCCCCGCAGGCCGCCTTCTTCTCCGAGCTGTTCGCGACCCGGATGCGGTACTCGGGCGCCTCGATCGGCGCCCAGTTCGCCTCGGTGGCCGCCGGCGCGCCGGCACCGCTGATCGCGACGGCGCTGCTGCAGTCCACCGGGGGCTCGGGGGCCATCTCGCTGTACGTGTCGGCCGCCGCCGTCCTCACGGTGCTCGCGCTGCTCGCCGCCCGCGAGACCCGCGGGCGTGACCTGGCCGAGGTGGGGGCGGAACCCGGGACGGACGATCCGGTCGATCCGGCGGCCACCGTGGCGACGAAGGCCCGCACGACCTCCTGACCCGAGGCCCGGCACCTGCCATGATGGCTGACCCATGACTGGTCAGACGACGTCGACCGCCCAGCACCTGCGCAGGCTGCTCGACCTGCTGACCGAGGACGCCCCGGCCGAGCACTTCGGCGCCGTCGCCACCGAGGCCCGCCTCGGTGGCGTCCCGGCGCACGAGCTGGCGGAGATCGAACGCGCCACCGCCGCCGCCCTGCGCATCCGGCGCGCCCTGCGGCAGCACCGGCGGCGGGAGGCCGAACTCACCGCGCTGTTCGACACCGCGAGCGACCTCGCCGCGCTGCGCGACCTCGACGCCGTCCTCAACTCGATCGTCCGCCGGGCCAGAAGCCTCCTCGGCACGGACACCGCCTACCTCACCCTGCACGACGAGGAGGCCGGCGACACCTACATGCGGGTGACCGACGGCTCCGTCTCGCCGCTCTTCCAGAACCTCAGGCTCGGCCTCGGCGAGGGCCTGGGCGGCCTGGTCGCCCAGACCGCCACCCCCTACGCGACGCCCGAGTACCGCAGCGACGAACGCTTCCTGCACACCCGCGCCATCGACGCGGGCGTCTCGGACGAGGGCCTGGTCGCGATCCTCGGGGTGCCGCTGCTGCTGGGCACCGGCGACGGCCGGGACGGCAAGGTCATCGGGGTGCTGATGGCCGCGGACCGGACGCCGCGCACCTTCGCGCCCGAGGAGGTGGCGCTGCTGTGCTCGCTCGCCGCCCACGCCGCCATCGCCATCGACACCGCCCGGGCGCTGGCCGACACCAGGGCGGCGCTCGCCGAACTCGCCGAGGCCAACGCCGTCATCCGCGCGCACTCCGCCGCCATGCAGCGCGCCGAGGAGGCCCACGACCGGCTGACCGACCTGGTGCTGCGCGGTGGCGAGCTGTCGGAGGTCGCCACCGCCGTCGCCGGGCTGCTCGACGGCGCGATCACCATCCACGACGCCGACGGCCGGGCGCTGACGGCCGTGCGCCGCGGCGGCGGCCCGTTCGGCGACCGGCCGGACGCGGCCGAACTCGCCGAGGCCGTCGCCGACTCGCACGCCAGCGGGCGGGCCGTGCACCGGCGGGACCGCTGGATCTGCGCCGCGCTCGCCGGCCAGGAGCTCCTCGGCAGCCTGGTGCTGCACGGCTGCCCCCGGCTGACCGACGCCGAGCGCCGCCTGTTCGAGCGAGCGGGCATGGTGACGGCGCTGCTCCTGCTGCTGCGCAGATCCGTCGCGGAGGCCGAGAACCGGATCAGGGGCGAGCTGATCACCGACCTGCTGACCGCGCCCGACCGCGATCCCGCCGGCCTGGTGGAGCGCGGCCGGCGGCTCGGCGTCGACCTGGAACGACCGCACCTGCTGCTGGTCGCCGAGACCACCGCCACCGCCCGCGAGCGGCTGGTCGCCGCCGCCCGGCAGTACCTGTTCGGCAGCGACAGCGTCAGCGCCGAACACGCCACCGCCACCGTGCTGTTGGTCCCGCACCGGGACACCGGACCGGGCGGGGCCGCCAGGGCCGCGGCGGCGCAGCTGACCCAGTTGCTCGGGGCGCCGGTCACGGTCGGCGCCGCCGGTCCCGTGGCCGGGCCGGCCGGGCTGTACGCCGCCCACGCCGAGGCCGTCCGCTGCCTGCGGGCCCTCGCGGTCCTCGGACGGGCCGGCGACGGGGCCTGCGCCGCGGAACTCGGCTTCCTCGGCGTGCTCCTGGGCGACGGTCGGGACGTCCACGGCTACGTCACCGCCACCCTCGGGCCGCTGCTCGACTACGACGCCAGGCGTGGCACCGAACTGGTCCGCACCCTCCAGGTCTACTTCGGCTGCGGGCGCAGCCTCACCCGCGCGAAGGACCGGCTCCACGTCCACCTCAACACCGTCGTCCAGCGGCTGGACCGCGTCCGGGTGCTTCTGGGCCGGGACTGGAACAGCCCGGAGCGCGAACTGGAGCTCCAACTCGCGCTCCGGCTCCACCTGCTCGCCGGGGACCCGCCGGACGACCGCGGCTGACGCCGCCCCGGCCGCGCGGGCCCCCCGAGATTGCCATGATCATGTCGTCTGATCCCTTGTCAGCCCGACGGCCCCACCCTATTCTCCCCAACCAGAAAGCGCTTTCCCGGGCGCCCGGCGAACGAGGACCGTCGGACGCCCTGCCACCGCTTGACACGTGAGCCGCCACCGATCCGGCGTGGGACCTCTCCTCCACGGTGTCGACACGAGATGGGCCGCCGGGACCGAGGCAGGCATGGAAGCGCTGTCACCACGACCCCGCGGCCGGCGCACACAGCAAGGTTCAGTACGCGAAGACGAAGGGCGAACCGAGCATGGGACGATCAGTCGCACTGCGACTCTATGCGGCGCTGGCCTTGATGGCCCTCGCCGTCGCCACCGTCGTGGTGGCGCTGTCGACGTCGGAGGCGTCGGCGGCGGCGGGCGGCGCCAGCGGGTACGCGACCCAGAACGGCGGGACCACCGGCGGTGCCGGCGGGCAGGTCGTCCGGGCCACCACCGGAACCGCGATCCACCAGGCCCTGTGCGGCCGGGCCAGCAGCAGCACGCCGATCATCATCCAGGTCGAGGGCACCATCAACCACGGCAACACCGCCAAGGTGTCGGGCGACAGCTGCAACACCGCCGCGGGGGTGATCGAGCTCAAGCAGATCAGCAACGTCACGATCGTCGGCGTCGGCAACGGGGCCGTCTTCGACCAGCTGGGCATCCACATCCGCGAGGCGAGCAACATCATCATCCAGAACGTGACCGTCCGGAACGTCAAGAAGTCGGGCTCCCCCACGTCCAACGGCGGTGACGCCATCGGCATGGAGAGCGACGTCCGCAACGTCTGGGTCGACCACGTCACCCTGGAGGCCTCGGGCGGCGAGGCGGAGGGCTTCGACGGCCTCTTCGACATGAAGGACAACACCCAGTACGTGACGCTGTCCTACAGCATCCTGCGCAACTCAGGACGCGGTGGGCTGGTCGGCTCCAGCGAGAGCGACACCTCGAACGGCTTCGTCACCTACCACCACAACCTGTACGAGAACATCGACTCCCGCACGCCGTTGCTGCGCGGTGGCGTCGCCCACATCTACAACAACCACTACGTCAGCCTCAACGAGTCCGGCATCAACTCCCGGGCGGGCGCGCGTGCCAGGGTCGACAACAACTACTTCGAGGACTCCAAGGACGTCCTCGGCACCTTCTACACCGACCAGGCCGGCTACTGGCAGGTCAACGGCAACACCTTCGACAACGTGACCTGGTCCGCGCGCGGCAGCGAGAACAACCCCGCAGGGCCCAACCCGACGTCCAACACCACCGTCAGCATCCCCTACTCCTACACCCTGGACGCCGCCAGCTGCGTGCCGAGCGTCGTCAGCCAGACGGCCGGCGCCAACAAGGGCCTGCGGGAGTCGGACGGCAGCTGCACGCCGACCAACCCCCAGCCGACCGACCCGCAGCCGACCGACCCCGAGCCCACGGACCCGGAGCCGACGGACCCCGAGCCCACCAACCCCCCGACCGGCACCAACCTCAGCCTCACGGCCGACTCGGACGGCAGCAGCAAGGCCAGCGGCACCAGCTACGGCAACGTGCGGGACGGCAACCTGAGCACCTACTGGTCGCCGAGCGGCTCGACCGGCTCCATCTCGATCAAGTGGGGCTCGGCCACCACCGTCTCCTCCGTCACCATCCGGGAGGCCGCGGGCTCCACCGGCGCCATCGGGTCGTGGCGGCTCGTCAACGCCGACACCGGCGCCGTCCTGGCCAGCGGCAACGGCGCGGGCGCCATCACCTTCCCGGCGACCTCGCTGCGCAAGATCACCTTCGAGATCACCAGCTCGTCCGGGACCCCGAGGGTCGCCGAGTTCGAGACGTACGCCGGGTAACACCGAACCCTCCCCCCACCCCCCACCCGGTCCGGGGGCCGCCGTCGGCCCCCGGACCGGTCCGCCACGCCCACGACCGCCCGAGCTGGTCCAGACCTCTTGTGAGCCGCGGGCCGGACCCCTACCCTCGCCGTAGCTCCCTCGGCGAAAGGTTTCCGTCAATGCATCTGGTCCCGGCGCCCAGGGAGCTCAGGCCCGCTCCGGCGGGCGAGGCCCCCTTCGTCCTCGGTCCCGAGACCCGGGTGGCGGCGGACGCGGCGAGCGGCACGACCGCCCGCTGGCTGAGCTCCGTGCTCGGGGCGGCGACCGGTCTCCCCCTGCCGCCGGCCGGCGCGGGCGGGGAGGGGACGGTCACTCTGCGGGTCGACGAACGGCTCGCGGCGCGCGGCCCCGAGGCGTACGAACTGACCGTGGACGCCACGGGGGTGCTGATCGAGGGCGGCGGCCCGGCCGGGGTCTTCTGGGGCGCGGGGACCCTGCGGCAGTTGCTCGGTCCCGCCGCGTTCCGGCGCGCCCCGCTGCACGACGGGCCCTGGACGGTGCCGCCGGTGCGGGTCGTGGACGCCCCCAGGTTCCGCTGGCGCGGCATGCTGCTCGACGTCGCCCGGCACTTCATGCCGAAGGACGGCGTGCTGCGGTACATCGACCTCCTGGCCGCCCACAAGCTGAACGTGCTCCATCTCCACCTCACGGACGACCAGGGCTGGCGGATCCAGATCAGGCGTTACCCGCGCCTCACCGAGGTGGGGTCCTGGCGGGCCCGCAGCAGGATCGGCCTGGGGGACGCGGCCTCGTGGGACGAGCGCCCGCACGGCGGCTACTACACGCAGGACGACCTGCGGGAGATCGTCGCCCACGCCGCCGCGCGGCACGTCACCGTGGTCCCCGAGATCGACGTGCCGGGACACTCCCAGGCGGCCATCGCCGCCTACCCCGAGCTGGGCAACGCGGACGTCGTCGACACCTCCGCGCTGGCTCCGTGGGATCGCTGGGGCATCAGCCGCAACGTGCTCAACGTCTCCGACGCGACGTTGGAGTTCTACGAGAACGTCCTCACCGAGGTCCTGGAGGTCTTCCCCTCCGAGTACGTCCACCTCGGCGGCGACGAGTGCCCCAAGGACCAGTGGCGGGCCAGTCCCGCGGCCCAACGGCGCCTCGGGAAGCTGGGGCTCGCGGACGAGGACGAGTTGCAGAGCTGGTTCGTGCGCCACTTCGACCGCTGGCTGGCCGACCGGGGCCGCCGGCTCGTCGGCTGGGACGAGATCCTCGACGGCGGCCTGGCGCCCGGCGCGGTGGTCGCGTCCTGGCAGGGCTACGCGGGCGGGGTCACCGCCGCCCGCGCCGGTCACGACGTCGTGATGTGCCCCGAGCAGCACACCTACCTGGACTGGCGGCAGGCCGAGGGACCGGACGAGCCGGTGCCGATCGCGCACGTGCGCACCCTGGAGGACGTCTACCGCTTCGAGCCGGTGCCCGACTCCCTGAGCGAGGCGGAGGCCGCGCACGTCATCGGCGTCCAGGCCAACGTCTGGACCGAGACGACGGACAGCGCCCGCGCCGTCGACTACCTGGCCTTCCCGCGCCTCGCCGCCTTCGCCGAGGTCGCCTGGCGGCCTCTGCCGCCGCCCGCCGAGCGGGACTTCGCCGACTTCGAGCGCCGGATGGACGCCGCGCACTACGCCCGCCTCGACGCGCTCGGCGTCGAGTACCGGCCGCCGTCCGGGCCCCGCCCCTGGCAGCGCCGCCCCGGCGTCCCCGGCCGTCCCCGGGAGGGCCGGCCGCCGGTGCGCTGATCGTCCGCCGGCTCGCCACCGCCGCCCGCGCCGCCCTGACGCGAGGTGAGCAGGAATTGTGTGGTAGTAATCATGCTCTGCGAACATCCGGTGAGGGGCGGGGAGTTGTCGTGGTGGGGGTTGTCGCGCGCCGGGTGTGGCCGCGCGTCGAGAAGCCCGGTGGCGAGGTGGCCGAGGCCGCGCGGCGGCAGGACTGGCCCGCGGTGCGGGACCTGCTCCTCGCCGTACCCGAGGGCGAGTGGGAGCCCCTGCTGCGCGGCCTGGGCGATGGCGAGGGCGTCCGGGAGTGGCTCGCCGAGGTGATCGAGAAGGAGCCGGAGCCGGCGCTCGCCCTGCTGGTCTCGGCCTCCTGTCACATCCACTGGGCGTGGGAGGCCAGGACCGACACCCTCGCCAAGTACGTGTCGGCGGAGCAGTTCCGACTCTTCCACGAACGGCTGCGGATCGCCGAGGAGCAGCTGTACGAGGTCGCCGAGCGGGAGCCCGCGTGGGCCGAGCCCTGGCATCTGCTGCTCATCACAGGACGGGGTCTCGAAGTGGGCCCGACCCCCGCCTACGAGCGGTTCGAGGCCGTCGTCCGGCGCCAGCCGGAACACCTCGGCGCGCACCTGCAGTACCTGCAGCAGGTGGCGGCGAAGTGGGGCGGCTCCGACGAGGAGATGCACCACTTCGCGTGGACCGCGATGACCGGGGCCCGGCCCGGCAGCCCGCTCGGCGTGCTGGTCGCGGTGGCCCACATCGAGTCGATGCTGGACCGCGGCGGCCGCCCGAGCCACTACTTCGGGCAACCCACCGTCCGCAGGGCCCTGCGCGAGGCCGCCGACCGGTCCGTGTGCCATCCCGACCACCGCAGAGGCCCGGAGTGGGCCTTCGAGTACAACGCCTTCGCGATGGTCTTCGCGCTCGGTGGCGAGACGCGCGCCGCACGACAGCTCTTCCGGGCCCTCGGCGGGCGCGTGACGGAGTCTCCGTGGCGGTATCTGTCGGTGGGCGCCGTCCCGGCCTACCGCCGCTGGCGCCACCGCTGCGGCGTGTGGTTCTGAGCGACACCCGACGACGGACCAGGGAACCGACATGACCGAGACACGCGCCTTCCAGGTCGACCTGCGGGGCCTGGTGGACCTGCTCTCACACCACCTCTACTCCAGCCCCCGGGTCTACCTGCGGGAGTTGCTGCAGAACGCGGTGGACGCGGTCACCGCCCGGGCGGCCGCGACGCCCGGCGCGCCCGCCAGGATCACCGTCCGCACCGGCGAGGTCCTCAGCGTCACCGACACCGGGATCGGGCTCACCGAGGCGGACGTGCACACCTTCCTCGCCACCATCGGGCGCAGCTCCAAACGCGCCGCGGGCGGCGGCCTCGACACGGCCGGGCTGGCCGCGGCCCGTGAGGACCTCATCGGCCAGTTCGGCATCGGGCTGCTGGCCTGCTTCGTCGTCGCCGACGAGATCACCGTCGTCAGCCGGTCGGCCGCCGAGCCCGGGGCCCCCGCCGTGGAGTGGCGGGGCCGCAGCGACGGCAGTTACACGCTGCGCGCCCTCCCGCCCGGGGCGGTCCCCGAGCCGGGCACCACCGTGCGGCTCACGCCGCGCGCCGACGCGGCCGAATGGACCGGCGCCGACCAGGTGCTCGCCCTGGCCCGACACTACGGAAGCCTGCTGCGCCACGACGTCACGGTGGTGGAGTCGGACGGCACCACCACGCGGATCAACGAACCGCCTCCGTGGGAGCGCGCGCACCGCACCCCGACGGCGCGGCGCGAGGCGCTGGCCGGGTACTGCCGCACCGTGTTCGGTTTCACCCCGCTGGACACCATCGACCTCGACCTCCCGGCGGCCGGCCTGCGCGGCGTCGCCTACGTGCTGCCGACCCCCGTCAGCCCGGCCCAGCGCGCCGAACACCGCGTCCACCTCAAGGGGATGCTGCTGTCCGAGCGTGCCGACGGGCTGCTTCCCGAGTGGGCGTTCTTCGTCCGCTGCGTCGTCGACACCACCACACTGCGCCCCACCGCCTCCCGCGAGTCGCTGTACGAGGACGCGACGCTCGCCGCCGTCCGCGACGCGCTCGGCGACCGCATCCGCGACTGGCTGGCCGGCCTGGCCGCGGCCGACCCAGAACTGCTGCACCGCTTCCTGGCCGTGCACCAGCTCGCCGCCAAGGCACTGGCCCGCTTCGACGACGCCCTCCTGCGGCTGCTGCTGCCCTGGCTGCCGTTCGAGACGACCGACGGGCAGGTCACCCTGGAGGAGTTCACCCGCGCGCACCCGGTGATCGCGGTCACCAGGACCGTGGAGGAGTTCCGCCAGGTGGCGCCGGTCGCCGGCGCGGTGGGGCTCGGCATCGTCAACGGCGGCTACACCTACGACCACGAACTGGTGCACCGGCTGCCCGAGATCCGACCGGGCAGCCAGGTCACCGACCTCGACCCGACGACCGTCACCGCCCACCTGGACTTCGCCGACCCGGCCGCCGAGCTCGCCGCCTCCGCGTTCCTCTCCCTCGCCCGGGACACCGTCGGCGCCCACGGCTGCGACGTGGTGCTGCGCAGCTTCCAGCCCGTCACCGCGCCCGCGCTGCTCCTCGACGACCGCGACGCCCGGCACGAACGCACCAGGGCGGACCTCGCCGCCCGCGCCACCGACGGCCTGTGGGGTGACATCCTCGGATCCCTGCGCGCCGACACCCCCCGTGCCCAGCTGGTCCTCAACCATCTCAACCCCCTGGTCCGCCGGGCCGCCACCATCACCGACCCGGGGCTGGCCCGCACCACCGCGGAAGCGCTCTACGGGCAGGCGCTGCTGGCCACCCGTCGGCCGCTGCGCGCCCAGGAGAGCGCCCTGCTGAACCGGGCGTTCCTCGGCCTGCTCGACCACGCCATGCACCACGAGGGCAACCCCCCACCGCGGCCGGCGTCGGCCGGCGGAGAGAGCACTGGAGAGTGACCGTGGAGACCCCCGAGGCGCTGCGCGCCGCGCTGGCCGAGAACGAGCGGCGCCCCTACGGCCTGCCGCGCACCACCACGGCGGAGAGCATCGTGGCGGCCGCCGAGCCGTTCGACGACCCCGCGCTGCTCGCCGACGCGCTGCTCCAGCTCATGACCGCCTATGAGTTCGCCGGCGAACAGCGCAAGGCGCCGGTGGCCTTCGCCCAGCTGCTCGAACTCCTGGACGGCAGCCCCGACGCCTTCGACGAGCGGCGGACCTTCGCCGTCCTGTGGCAGTTCAAGTGGGTGATCGCCGCCCTGATCCAGGTGCCGGACGTCCCGCTGACGGCGATCGAGCAGCTGATCGACCGGATGGCCGACCGGTACCGGGCCGCCGGCCACGGCCAGCAGCCCGTGGCCGCCGTTCGCCACCGCCTCGCCGCGCACACCGGGATCGGGCTGACCCGCGCCTACGAGCTGTGGGTCACCCGCCCCCGCGAGCGGCTCACGGACTGCGCGGCCTGCGAGACCCGCCGGCTCGCCCTGCACCACCTCGACGCGGGCGACGACGAACTCGCCCTCGCCACCCTTGACCCGGTCCTGGCCGGCGAGTCCTCCTGCGCCGAGGAGCCGCAGACCAGCGCCTCCCACGCGCTGCTTCCGCTGCTCCGCGCGGGCCGCGTCGACGACGCCAGGTCCCACCACCTCACGGCCTACCGCAAGGTGCGCGGCGTCACCGGGATGCTGGCGGAGATCGGGGAGCACCTGCGGTTCTGCGCGCTGAGCGGCAACGAGCCGCGTGGCCTCGAGGTGCTCTCCGACAGCCGCCCCCTGTTCGCCGCCACCGGCGCGCCGCTCGACCGGCTCGACTTCCTCACCGGCGTCGAGGTGCTGCTGCGCCGGCTCACCGAGGCCGGGCACGGCGGCCTCGCCGTGCCGGGCCCCGCCGGCACCGAGTGGACGGCGGCCGGCCTGGCGGACCACGTCGGCGCCGAGGCGGACGAACTGGCCGCGGCCTTCGACGCGCGGAACGGCACCGGTCACGTCGGCGACCGACGTCGGGCCCGCCTCGCCCAGGAGCCCGTGAACGCCGCCCCGGTACCGCTCGGCCTGCGCGCCGCCCGCCCGCTCCCGGCGGCCGCCGCCCCGGCCGCGACCGGCGAAGCGCCCGCCGCGGGCGAGGACCTCGCCGCCCTGGTGGCGCGGGGCAGGCGGCTCATGGACCAGGGCCACCCCGACCAACTCGCCGTCTGGGAGCGGGTGGCCGCCCTGGTAGAGGAGGCCGGGCCCGCGTCCCCCGAGCCGGACGACCGGCTGCGCGCGGACCTCGCCGCGCACCGCGCCCACCGCGAGCTGCGCGACGGCGACCGAGCCGCGGCCCTGGCCGCCGTGGCCACCGCCGCCGAGCTGTACACGGCGGCCGGCCTGGCCGGCCGGGCCCGCACCCACCAGGCCCGTGCCCTCACCCTCCGGGAGACCCCCGCGGCCGACGACGCGACCTGGGCCGAGCTCGCCGACCTCATCGCCGCCGACGCCGCGGAGCATCCGGCGCCGGAGCCCGGTTCCGAGGCCGCCCGTACCCGTCTGCACCTGCTCAACACCCGTACCTTCCTCGCCTTCCGGCCGCTGATCGAGGGCCGGGGTGAGCCGCCGGCCGGCGCGCGGGAGCGCTTCGCGGAGGCCAACGCGACGCTGCTTTCCGAGGCGACCCGGCTGGCCGTGCCGCACCAGGTGGCCTCCGCGCACCGCTACGCCGCCGACGTCGCCGCCCACGAGGGCCGTTGGGAGGCGGCCGTGGTCGACCTCAGGGCCTGCCTGGACGCGCTGGAGGCCGCCGACCGGCCCTGGGGCACCCCGATGCCGCAGTTCCTCCTGGCCCAGGTGCTGCGGCAACAGGGCAGGCCCGAGGAGGCGGTCGACCTGGCGCACCGTGCCCTGGCCGGCGCCGCGCGCCACGGCGACCCCGACTTCCCGACCGCCGTCGCGCACACCGTGCTGGGTGGGCTCTCGGCGCAGACCGGCGACCTGACGGGCGCGATCACCCATCTCTCCCAGGCGGCCGACCGGTTCGAGCGCGACGGCGACCACGACGGCGCCGCCGGCGCGCGCTTCGATCTCAGCGAGGCGCTGGCCCGGGCCGGCCAGCACGCGGAGGCCGCCACCGTGCTGGAGTCGGCGCTGGACGCCGATCCGGACCGGCTCGACCCACGGCTCGCCGCCCAGCTCCGGCTCAGCCTGGGCCACCGCCTCACCGCGGCCGGCGAACACCGGGCCGCCGCCGAGGAGTTCCTGCGGCTGGCGGACACCCTCGCCAGCTGGGAGGAGGACCGGCACCTGCACACCATGGCGGCCGGCGAGGCGGCCACCGCGCTGCTCAGAGCGGGCAGCACGGAGGCCGCGGACGCCGCCTACCGGCGGATGCTCTCGCTGCACGAGACGGCGCCGCACCCGGAGGCCGTCCTGGGCGCGGCCCGCGCGTTCGCCGACCGGGCGGCGCCGGACGAGGCGCTGGCCCATCTGGCGACCGCCGACGGGCTCGTCCCCGCGCTGCCGCCGGAGGCCCGCTGGTACGAGACGGGCGTCAACCGCGACCTGCGGGCCCGGGTCCTGGCCCGGGCCGGTCGCCCCGAGGAGGCGCTCTCCGCCGCCGAGTCAGCCGTCGCCGCCTTCGCCGAGGGCGGCCAGGACGGCGAGCGGGCCCGCGCCGAGGCGAGCCGCGTCGCGGCGGTCCTGGAGGCCGACCAGCTGGACCGTCGTGACGCCGCGCTGGCCCGCCTGGCCGAGACGATCGGCCGCTGCCGGGCCGCCGGGGACCGGGAGACCGTCGAGATCCTGGAGCGCCTGCGGGCCCGGATCGCCGGCTGATCGGGCGCCGTACGGCCCTCGTTCCGACGTCGTCACCGGGTCATAGTTGACTCGACTCGACGAAAGGGGCCGGTGTGCCGGAGCAGCAGTGGATATCCGCCGAGGACCGGGTCCTCCTCGCGGCGCTGATGGACGAGGTCGTGCCCGCGGACGACTTCCCCTCGGCGTCGCAGGCCGGGGGCCTGGCCTTCGTCATGTCGGTCCTCGCCGAACGGCCGGACTGGCTGGGGCGCGTGACGGACGTCGTGCGGCGGGGGCGTGCCAGCGAGCACTGGGACTGGTTCGCCGAACTGGTCGCCGGTGGCTACTACGCGGACGAGGGCAACGGGGGCAACGCGGGTGCGGCGTCCTGGGCGATGGTCGACTGGCGTCCTGAACCGGCCGGTGGGTGGGGGGTCGCGGTACCCGTGCCGGAGGCCGCCCCGGCGACCGTTCACCCGAGGGACCTCGCCGACCGCTACGACGCGATCGTCGTCGGCTCGGGGGCCGGCGGCGGCGTGGCCGCCTGCGGCCTGGCGGAGGCGGGCCGCACCGTGCTCGTCGTCGAGGCCGGGCAGTGGCCGGGGATCGCCGAGCTCGCGCGTGACCACCTCAGGAACCCGCGCTCCGACTGGGGGTTGGCGCCCCGCTCCGGCCCCTCGGACGACGCCGGCCCGCGCGTGCTGGACGACGGCCGCCGACGCCTGCTCGTTCGCCCGACGGAGGGCGCCTGGCACAACAACGCGTTCACCGGCGGTGGCGGAACCCGCGTCTACGGGGCCCAGGCGTGGCGCTTCGCCCCGCTCGACTTCACGATGGCCACCGCGTACGGCGTCCCGGCCGGCAGCGCGCTGAGCGACTGGCCCATCGGCTACGAGGACCTCGCGCCCTACTACGAGCGCGCGGAGTGGGAGATCGGCGTCAGCGGGGGCGAGGACGACGGCCGTTGGGCGGGTCACCGGGCCCGCAGCCTGCCGATGGCGGCGCTGCCGGCGGGGCCCACCCGCGACCGTCTTGCCGCGGCGGCCGCCGCGCTTGGCGTCTCGACCGTGCGGGTGCCGCTGCTCGTCAACTCGCGGGAGTACCTGGGCCGGCGGGCCTGCGCCGGGTGCGGCCTGTGTGTCGGCTTCGCCTGCCCCGTGGACGCGAAGAACGGCAGCCAGAACACCATGCTGACGCGGGCCTTCGCCACCGGCCGGGCCACGGTCCTGCTGGAGACCCGCGTCGCCCGGATCAGAACGGACGGCGCCGGCCGGGTGGTCGGTGTCACCGTCGTCGGGACCGTCGACGGCGTGGCGTGGCGGCGGGACGTCGACGCCGCGGAGGTGGTCGTCTCCGCCGGCGCCGTCGAGTCCGCCCGGCTGCTGCTCAACAGCCGCAGCGACCGCGAGCCGAACGGGCTCGGCAACAACAACGATCTCGTCGGACGGCACCTCCAGGGCCACCTGTACGGCGGCGCGATCGGGATCTTCGACGACGTCGTGGAGGACCTGGTCGGTCCTGGACCGTCGATCGCGACGACGGACTTCCGGCATCGGAACGGCGATCTGGTCGGCGGCGGGATCATCGCGAACGAGTTCGTCCCGACCCCCTCCAACGCCTTCCGCTACCTGGTCGGCGCCGGCTTCGTCCCCAGGACCGGCCTGGAGAGCAAGCGGGGCGTGCGGGAGCTGGTCCGCCGCAGCCTGCGGCTCATGGGGCCGATCCAGGAGGTCACGGTCGCCGACGCCCGGGTCCGGGTGGACGACGGCGTGGTCGACCGGCACGGCGTGCCCGTCGCCCGACTCAGCGGCGGGGTGCACGAGGAGGACCTGCGGGCCCGGGACTTCACCAGCCGCATGAGCGGCGAGTGGCTGCGCGCCGCCGGCGCCAGGGACGTGTTCGAGTACCGGTTCCCGCACCGCGGTCCTTCGGGCGGTCAGCACCAGGCGGGCACGCTCCGGATGGGGCACGCTCCGGCCACCTCGGTGGTCGACTCCTTCGGCCGGGTCTGGGGCCACGAGAACCTCCGCGTCATGGACGGTTCGGTGCACGTCACCAACGGCGGCGTCAACCCGGTGCTGACCATCTTCGCCACCGCCCTGCGCAGCGTCGAGCAGATGACCGGACAATGGCGGTCGCCCTGACCCCGCGGCCACGCGCCGCCGATCCGGAAGGCACGCCCCCATGCGCACCCTGTACGTCGTCACCCATCCCGAGGCGACGCACCACGTCGAGCGGGTCGTCGGCGGCTGGCACGACTCGCGGCTGACGCCCGCCGGCGTCCGCGCGGCGGCGGCCGTCGCCCGGGCCCTGCGGGAGCGGGTCCCGGCCGGGGCGGAGGTGGAGCTGTACTCCTCGGACCTGCTGCGGACCCGGCGGACAGCCGAGGAGATCGCCGCGGTGTTCGGGGTGACCCCGGTCCTGGACCGGCGGCTGCGGGAGAAGTCGTACGGGGAGGCCGGGGGCAGGCCGCAGGAGTGGCTTGACCGGCGGTTCGTCCCGCCGCCGGCCGTCGGGGAGCGCCTCGAACACGACGAGGGCGTGCCCGGCGCCGAGACCAAGGGGGCGTGCGCACGGCGGGTCTACGCGGCCATGGACGAGATCCTGGCGTGCCCGTGCGAGCACCAGATCGTCGTGACGCACGGGGGCTCCCAGAACTTCGTCGTGGCGTCCTGGATCGGGATGCCGGTCGAGTCGGTCGGCTACGCCAGCTTCCGGGCGCCCGCCGGCAGCATCACCACGCTGCGCGAGGACGACTTCTTCCACAACCGCCAGGTCGTCGCCCTCGGCGACACCCGGCACCTCGAGTCCGTGGACGCCGGCTGATCGCCACCCGGGCGGGGCCGGCGGATGGGGACATTTACGATGGTGGGCATGTTCGCGCCCGCCCGTCTGCTCTGTCTCGCGCTCTTCGCGAGCTCGGCGTGGTGCGTCGACGAGGGTCTCTGTCGCCGCTGAGCGAGCCCCGGCCCCGCTTCCGCGGCCTCTCCCCCACCCTTCCCCACCCGAGCACGCCTCATGGAGTCCTCCGTGACCACCACCTCCCCGCCCTCCCCAGGACCGGCCGCCGACGTCGAACCACGACGGCGGCCCGCCGCGCTGCTGTCCCCGCTCCTCACGCCCTCCCCCACCAGCGCGCCGCCGCCCGAGGCGCCGGAGGCGCCGCCCGCGCGGCGGATACCGCTCGCCGTCTCGGCGCTGCTCGGCGCCGGCCTCAGCACCTATGTGTTCGCCGCGCACGGCGCCAGGCCCGGGGTCCTGCTCCTGCTCGGCCTGGGGCTCGGCTTCGCGCTCTTCCACTCCCGGTTCGGCTTCACCTCCGCCTGGCGGCAGCTCGTCGCGGTCGGCAACGGCACGGGGCTGCGCGCCCACGCCCTGCTGCTCGGCACCACCGCGACCCTGTTCGCGCTGATCATCGGCACCGGAACCGGACTGTTCGGCTCGCAGCCCGCGCCGTCCGCCGGACCGCTCGGCGTGGGCCTGCTGCTCGGCGCCTTCGTCTTCGCCATCGGCATGCAGCTCGGCGGGGCCTGCGCGTCCGGCACGCTGTTCGCGGTCGGCTCGGGCCAGTCCTCGATCGTGCTCACACTGGGCGGCTTCATCGCAGGATCGACGATCGCGGCGTGGCAGTTCGACCTCTGGCGCGACCTGCCCGCCCTCGACCCCTTCCTGCTCTCCGACCACGTCGGCTGGTTCGGCTCCTGGGCGGTGACGATCGCGGCGCTCGCGGTGATCGTGGTGGTCTCCCGCGTCGTCCAGCGCCGCCGCACCCCGCCGCCGACCGGCGCCGTCCCCACCAGCCGTGGCGGCCTGGCGGCCCGCGCGCTGCGCGGCTCCTGGCCGCTGGCAGCCGGCGCCGTCGTGCTGGCCGCGCTGGGCGCCGGGGTCCTGCTGGTCTCCGGCGGCGCCTGGGGTGTGACCAGCGCGTTCGCGCTGTGGGGCAGCGAGGCACTGAGCCTGGTCGGCGTGCGTCCCGAGAGCTGGTCCTTCTGGCAGCAGCCGGGCAACGCCGACATGCTGGCCGGTCCGGTCCTCGCCGACAAGAACAGCCTCACCGACATCGGCATCATGATCGGCGCCGCGGTCGCCGCCTCCCTGGGCGGCACCTGGGCCCTGCACCGTGGCATCCCGTGGCGCACCGCGGTGGCCGCCGTCCTCGGCGGCGTCCTGATGGGCATCGGAGCCCGGCTGGCCGGCGGCTGCAACATCGGCGCCTACCTCGCCGGCATCTCCTCCGGCAGCCTGCACGGCTGGATCTGGGGTGCCACCGCCCTCCTCGGCACCTGGGCGGGACTGCGGCTGCGCCCGCTGTTCGGCCTCGCCAACCCCAGGCCGAGCGACGGGGTCTGCTGATGGCGGACTGGGAGACGCGGGCGGCCTCGGCGGCGGACGTCGAGGCGTTGGCCGACATCCGGGCCGAGGTGATGCGACCGGATCTGGAGCGGCTCGGGCGGTACGACGAGCAGCGGGTCAGACAGCGGCTGCGGGACGCGTTCGTGCCGGAGCACACCTGGGTGATCGAGGTGGGCGGCGCCCTCGCCGGCTGCGTGGCGCTGCGCCCGGCCGAGGACTGCCGCTGGCTGGAGCACTTCTACCTGGCGCCGCACCTGCACGGCGCCGGCATCGGCACGGCCGTGCTGCGCGGGCTGCTCGAACGGTGCGACCGCGACGGCGTCCCGGTCCGGCTGAACGTGCTTCAGGGGAGCCCGGCCCGGCGGCTGTACGAGCGGCACGGATTCACCGTCGAGGGCGAGGATCCGGTGGACGTGTTCATGGTGCGCGAGCCGGAACCCGTCAACGTGGCCTGAAATCAGGGGACATAACCGTTTGATAACGGGGCACCCGAACGGGAGAAAGCGGACCAACCAACCCGGGCACACCGACCGGAGGAGGAAGGACCATGCAACTCATCTGGACCCTGCTCGCCGTCGTGACCGGCGTGCTGTGCGCTCTGTTCGTCCACAGTGCCGTCGTCGACCTCTTCGACACCGAGCTGATGGCCGCTCTGATCGGGGCGGCGCTCGCCGCCGCCAGCGGGGCGGTGGCGCGCTCGTCCTGGCACCGGAGTCAGCCAGCCACCGCCGGCCGGTACTGAGCGGCGGCCTTCCGGCCGCGGAGCTCCCGTTCCCGCCGTGCGGAACACGCCGGGGGCCCCTCCCGAAAGGGAGGGGCCCCCGGCCTTCGTGGGCCGCCGACGTGCGGGCGGGCGTTCGGCGGCTACCGGTCACGCTGGTTCCGCAGGGAGTCCCGGACGCCCTTGGCCTTCTCCCGCGCGCTCTCCGCCGCGCCCCGCAGGCCACCCCTGGTCCGATCGGTCCTGCCCTCGGCCCGCTTGCGGTCGTCGCCGGCGATCCGGCCCAGCATCTCCTTCGCCCTGCCCTTGGCCCTGTCCATCGCGCCGTCGTTCATGTCGACACTCCCTTCGTCCAGGCACGCCACTTTCGTCACGGTAACCGGCGGGTGCCCCGCCGGCATCCGGAGCGGCGCGGGTGCGACCCCCGTGGCTCCCGGCGGCACCGCGCCGCCGCGGAGGCCGCACCCGACGGACCGCCGCCGGTTCGTCTCACCGATCACGGCCCGCCGAAACATCCGCGCTCTTCCGGGCCCGGTGGTGGGCGTGGGAGCCGGCGTACTCGTCGCGGCGCCTGAGCATCACCGCCAGCATGAGCGGGAACATCGCCACGTGCGCCACCATCATCACGGTCATGCCGTCGACGGCGCCCGCCCACAGCAGCGGGAACAGGGGCACGAGGGGGGCGAACATGGCGCCGCACATCTCCAGCGTCGGCCCCCAGGCGTGGCCGCGGAAGCGCATCCACAGCGCCATACCCACCGACATGTCGAACGCCATGCGCAGGGAGGCGAGTTCGGGATCCTGGTCGTGGGAGAGGTCGAGGCCGGCGGCCGCCCACAGCGGGGCGAGCGCGAACATCCCGACGAACATCCCAACGAACATGGCGACGACCATCTCGACGTAGTGCAGCGCGAACCGCCGCCGGCTCCGCCGCGGTCGCCGGAGGTCGGAGTGGATGTCGGAGTGGGTGTCGGAGTCTGTCGTGGAGCTGGTGGTACGGGTACTGGTCATGTCCCAACCGTTCCGTCGGTCCAGGGACTTCGTCCCGGCTCCGAGGGGAACAGGACCGAATACTTGGGTTCCCCGTCCTTCCGCCGTAGGGTCGTGCCGTGACCGGACGACGGGTGGTCGTGGTCGGGTACCACGCCGCGGAGTTGCTCGACATCGCCTGCGTGACGTCGAGCCTGATCATGGCGAACCATCACGGCGCCGCCCCGCCGTACGACGTGTCGCTGGCGACGCCCTCGGGGCTGCCCGTCACCTGCGCGACGGGGCTGACGTTGCAGGGCCAACAGGCCATCGAACGCGTCACCGGGCCGCTGGACACGCTGGTCGTCTCCGGGGGGATCGGCCATGAGGAGGCGGCCGCCAGCAGGGTGGTCGTCGGCCATGTGCGGCGCCTGGCGCGCGAGAGCCGCCGGGTCGCCTCGGTGTGCACGGGCGCGGAGATCCTCGCCGCCGCCGGACTGCTCGACGGCCGACGTGCCACCACCCACTGGGAGTACGCGCCCGAGCTCGCGGCCCGCCATCCGGCGGTGACCGTCGACGCCCGTCCGATCTTCGTCCGGGACGGGAACGTCGCCACGGCCGCCGGCGTCACCAGCGCGCTCGACCTGACCCTCGCCTTCATCGAGGAGGACCACGGGGCCGCCCTCGCCAGGACGGTGGCCCGCTACCTGGTGACCTACCTGCAACGGCCGGGCAACCAGGCGCAGATGAGCATGTTCACCGAAAGCCCGCCGCTCGGTGACGGGCTGGTCAGACGGGTCGTCGAGTACGTCACCGGCCACCTGGGGGCCGACCTGGCCACGGCCACCCTCGCGGCGGGCGCGGGGGTGAGCGAGCGACACCTGACGCGGCTGTTCCTGAAGGAGCTGGGCGAGACCCCTGGCCGCTTCGTACGCCGGACCCGCGCCGAGGCCGCGGCCCAGCTGCTGGCCGCCACGTCCCTGCCCATGTCCGCCATCGCCACCCGCTGCGGTTTCGGCTCCGCGGAGACCCTTCGTCAGGCGTTCGTCGACCACTACGGCATCCCACCCTCCCGCTACCGCCTGACCCAGGCGAGCGCGCTCCCCTCCGCCGCCGGGACCGCGAACACCGCCTGAACGCCCGGGCATTCGGCATGTCGAGCACGTTCGCCATCGGGCCAGGACGGGATCACGCGGCCGGATAGGCCAGGAAGAGCAGCGCGGCGAGCAAGCCGCCGGCGATCGGGCCGACGACGGGGACCCAGGAGTAACCCCACTGCGCGGCGCCCTTGCCCTTGATGGGCATCAGGAACGCGTAGGCGATCCGGGGACCCAGGTCACGGGCCGGGTTGATGGCGTACCCGGTGGGACCGCCCAGCGAGGTGCCGATCACGATCACGACGAAGGCCACCCCGGCGTAGCCCAGCGCGGAGTTGCCGAAGTCCGGGATGCCGTCCTCGGTGGCCCTGAAGACGGGCGAGAACAGCACGAACGCCACCAGCACGAAGGTGCCGACGGCCTCGGAGACCACGTTCCAGAGCCGGTCCGGGATCTGCGGGGCGGTGGCGAAGATGCCCAGGGTGCCGCCGGGCTCCGGGTGGTCGTCGAACTGGAGCTTGTAGGTGGCCCAGCAGAGCAGCGCGCCGAGGACGCCGCCGAGCAGCTGGGCGACCAGGTAGACGGGCACGTCCGCCCACTCGGTCCGGTCCGCGACGGCCAGGCTGAGCGTGAGCGCCGGGTTGAGGTGGGCGCCGCTCGGCGCGGCGACGCTCGCACCCGCGAAGACGGCGAAACCCCACCCGATGTTGATGAAGAGCGGGCCGCCGCCGTTGCCGTTGGTCCTCCGTAACACGTGGTTCGCGACGACACCGGTGCCCAGCAGTATCAGCACCGACGTCCCCAGCAGCTCCCACAGGAATATCGAGCCCGCGTCCATCAGTTACCCCCGAGTTCTTGCGGCTCGCGGCCGGTCGCCGTGGCGAATTTTCGCGACCCTACTGCATCATCGGAGATCGTTCCAGAGTCCGCGTCGAGGGTTCCGGGACGTCAGTGCCCGCCGTCGTGTGCAGGTGCCCATGGCCGGCTCGGCGAAAACCGATCCGGGGTCAGGGAAGCAGCGGAAGCCTTCCGACCAACCTGTCGACGCGGTTGCGCGGGCCGATCAGACCGACCGCGCAGTAGGTCAGATCAGCGGCCTTGGTACCGGAGAGCCGCTCCAGGTACTGGTCGTAGACCCGCACCTGCTGGGCGAAGACGGGCATGTCGACGACGAGCACGTCGTCCTTCCCGACCGCCTTGTCGCGCAGGGCGCTCAGCGTCGCGGAGTCGGCGGCCAGGACCGAGCAACCGCCCCAGGGCAGCCCGGTGTGGTGGTGCCCGTCGGCGTCCTCGCCGTCGGCTCCCAGGAGCGCGGGCATGCGCCGGCCGACATAGGCGGCGACGCAGGCCGCGGCGTTGGCCTGCCGCCCCGGCGGGAGGGCCTCGTCGACCACCAGGACCCACTTGAGCCTCGCCTGCCGGGTGGAACGGTCGGTGCGGATGTCCTCGCTGGTCAGTTCGGGTGCGGACATGGCTGGCTCTCCCGGTTCGTAGGGGCGGACTGGCGTGCGACGGCGACCGTCCCCGCGGGTCCGTGGTTCCGTCGCCACAGGGCCCATAGGTTAGATATTCGTGCGAGCCAGCGAGTCGTACAGCGAACTTCCTCAGGCAGGTGAACGGAAACATGGAACTTGATGCGGTGGACCTCGCCCTGCTGCGGGAGCTGCAGAACGACGCACGGCAGACCAACCGCGACCTGGCGGCGAAGACGGGGGTCTCGCCCTCGACGTCGCTGGAGCGGGTGCGGCTGCTGCGGGAGCGGGGCCTCATCACCGGCTACCACGCGGCGCTCGACCTGACGGCGGTCGGGCGCCCCGTGCAGGCGCTGATCTCGGTGCGGATCCGGCCCCCGGCCCGGCCCGTCATCGAGGGCTTCCGGGAGTGGGCGCAGCGGCTGCCGGAGGTCATCGCCATGTTCGTCACCTCCGGCGCCTACGACTTCCTCCTGCACATCGCGGTGCCGGACGTGAACGGCGTGTACGCCTTCGTCATCGACCGCCTGACGGAGCGGCGGGAGGTGGCCGACGTGCAGACGATCCTGGCCTACGAGCACGTCCAGTCCCGGGTCATCGCCCCGGCGGACCCCGCCCCCGAGCGGCCACGGCCCACGCGCCGGGCCCGGTGACCGGGGGGGGAGGCCGGCCGGGCGCGGGTAGGAACTCCCCGCACGCCAACCCGACCCCGACCGCACAGAGAAGAGCGATGAACCCACCCCTGGCAGAACCGCCGGCGACGAGCGGCGGCACCCCGCGCCCGAAGGACGAGGAGCTGGCGCGCCGGCGCGCGGCGGTCGGCGAACTCGGCCACGAGCTCCGGGCCCTGGTGGACGCCGCCGTGCGCACCACCGCGCCGGACGAGACGCTGCGGCACGTCGCGGACCACGTCCGCCGCCTCACCGCGGAGTTGACGGGCGGCGGCCAGCGGGTGCGGGCGGAGATCCCGACCGTGGACGAGTTCCCCGGCGGGCCGCGGATGTACAGCCCGGTCACCGGCCCCGGCAGCCCGCTCGCCCCGCCCGTGGAGGTCGTCCCGGCCGCCGCCGGCCTCGTCGGCCGGTGCGTCCTCGGCATCGCCCACGAGGGCCCGCCCGGCTACGCGCACGGTGGCATGAGCGCCATGCTCCTGGACGAGCTCATGGGCCACGCCTGCGCGGCGGCCGGTACGCCCGCCATGACCATCTCCCTCCGACTGCGTTACCAGGGCCCCGTCCCGGTGGGCACGCCGCTGCGGATCGCCGCCCGGATCGCGCGGACCGAGGGCCGCAAGCTCCATGTCGACGGCTCGATCGCCACCGAGGCCACCCCGGACACCGCGCTGGTGACCGCCGAGGCCGTGTTCGTCGCCCCCGATCCGGCGCGTCTCCGCGCCCTGTTCCCGCACCTCCCGGCCACACCGTGAGCCTCGGCCCCGCCGGCCGGGCGGTGTCGCGGGGTTCCGTGCGGGCGGCGCGGGCCCCTACCTTTCTGTGTCATGTCGACCAAACCAGGATTACCTTCCCGGCGCGGCGTGCTGCGCACCGCTGCCGCCGCCGGGGCGATGGGACTCGCGGCCCGGATACCCACCGGGTCGGCCGCCGCGGACGGCGCGGCGCCGAGCCTGCCGGGCGGCCTGACGGCCCACCGCTCCCCCTACCTCAACTGGGCGGGCGAGATCGCCCACCCCGGCCTGTGGACCTGCGCGCCACGCACCGCGGCCGAGATCGTCGACCTCGCCAACTGGGCCCACGCCGAGGGCTGGCGACTCCGGCCCCGCGGCAAGGCCCACACCTGGTCGCCGCTGACCATCACCCCCGACACCGCCCCCGACGCCCGGGTGCTGCTGGTCGACACGACGGCGCACCTGACGGCGACCGAGCTCGTGCCACCGCCCGCCGGGGCGCCCGGCGCGGTCCGGGCCCAGACCGGCGTGACGCTGGAGACGCTGATGGGGTTCCTCGCCGAGCACGGGCTCGGCGTGACCAACACCCCCGCGCCGGGTGAGCTGACGCTCGGCGGCACCCTCGCCATCGACGCCCACGGCACCAGCGTCCCCGCCGACGGCGAGACCGCGCGCCCCGGCCACACCTACGGCACCCTCAGCAACCTGGTGCTGGCGGTGACCGCCGTGGTGTGGGACGAGGCGAGCGGCGCGTACGTGCTGCGCACCTTCGAGCGAGGCAGGGACCCGGAGTGCGACGCGCTCGCCGCGCACCTGGGGCGGAGCTTCGTCGTGGAAGCCGTGCTCCAGGCGGGCGAGGAGAGCGCGATGCGCTGCGTCAGCCGGGTCGACGTGCCGGTCGACGAGCTGTTCGCCGCGCCCGGGAGCGCGGCGGCCGCCGGCGGGCGGACGTTCGCCGACTTCCTGGCCGCCGGCGGGCGGGTGGAGACCATCTGGTTCGCCTTCACCGACCGGCCCTGGCTCAAGGTGTGGAGCCTGAGCCCCGAGAAGCCGGCCACCTCGCGCCCGGTGCTCGGGCCGTACAACTACCCGTTCAGCGACTCGGTGCCCACCGCCGTGTCCCGGCTCGCCGGGCAGCTGGTGGCCGACGCCGCCTGGTATCTCGCGCCGACGCTGGGGGCGTTGCAGTACACCGTCGCGGCGACCGGTCTCACGGCGACGCTCGCCGGCGATCTGTGGGGTGCCTCGCACCACCTGATGTTCTACCTGCGGCCGACCACGCTGCGGGAGACCGCCAACGGCTACGCCATCCTCACCCGGCGCGCGGACGTGCAGCGGGTGATCTCGGAGTTCGCCGGCTTCTACCGGGAGCGCCTCGAGGCGTGGGCGCGGGAGGGGCGGTTCCCGGTGAACGGGCAGGTGGAGATCCGGGTCGGCGGTCTCGACCAGGCCGCGGACGTCGCGGCGCCCGGGGCCAGGCCCCCGCTGCTCTCGGTGGTCCGCCCGCACCCGGACCACCCCGAGTTCGACTGCGCGGTCTGGGTCGACGTGCTGACCCTGCCGAGCACGCCCGGGGCGGCCGAGTTCTACCGGGAGCTGGAACGGTTCTGCCTGACGACCTTCGACGGCGGCCACGCGCTGACCCGCGTCGAGTGGTCGAAGGGCTGGGGCTACACCGACACCGCGGCCTGGGCGGACCCGGAGGTCATCGGCACGGTGGTGCCGGCGTCCTACGGCGAAGGCCAGTGGGCCGAGGGCGTCGAGACGCTGCGCCGCCTCGACCCGCACGGCGTGTTCGGCAACGCGTTCCTCGACGGGCTGCTCACCCCCTGATCAGGCGCGCGCCGCGAGCCGGCTGCCGATCAGGACCATGCGCAGGGCGCGTTCGGCGGCGTCCGCGAGGAACTCCCCGCCGCGGGCCAGTGCCTCCGGCAGGCCGACGGGTGCGGGCAGGATGCCGCTGTAGGCGTCCACGCCGGTCAGGTGGAGCTCCCTGGCGCCCTCCCCGATGGTGCCGGCGAGCGCCAGCACGGGCACGCCGTGCGCCCTGGCGCGGCGCGCCACCTCGCCGGGGATCTTGCCGAACGGCGTCTGCGCGTCGAGCGCGCCCTCCGCGGTGACGACGAGGTCGGCGCCGGCGAGCGTGGCGTCGAGGTCCAGGTGGTCGAGGAACACCCGGAACCGTGGCTGCAGTCGGGCGCCGAGCGCGGCCAGGCCCGCCCCGAGGCCGCCGGACGCGCCGGTGCCCGCGCCGCCGCGGAGGTCCACGTCCAGCGGACCGAGGTCGCGTTCAAGGATCTCCGCCCAGTGGTCGAGGGCCGCCGAGAGTTCCTCGGTCTGGGCCGGGGTGGCGCCCTTCTGCGGGCCGAAGACGCGGGCCACGCCGCGCGGTCCGCACAGCACGTTGTGCGGGTTGACCGCGACGGTGATCTCGGTGTCCTTCAGGCGGGGGTCGAGGCCCGTGGCGTCGATCCGCGCCAGGCGGCGCAAGGCCCCGCCGCCCGGGGGCAGTTCACGGCCTCGGGCGTCCAACAGCCGGGCGCCGAGCGCCTGCAGGGCGCCGGCCCCGCCGTCGGAGGTGCCCGAGTCGCCGCAGCCGACCAGGACGCGTCGGGCCCCCGTGTCGAGGGCGGCGCGGAGCAGTTCGCCCACGCCACGGGTGGTGGTGGCGGTCGGGTCGCGGCGGCCGGCCGGGACCAGCGCCAGGCCGGCCACGGCGGCCATCTCCACGACCGCGGTGCCCGGCGCGCCCGGGGCGTCAGGCAGGAGCGCGAAGTGGGTGTCCACCGGATCGCCGACCGGTCCGGTGGCGAGCCGCGGGACGAGCCGGCCGCCGGCCGCGGCGGCCAGCGCCCGGGCCGTGCCCTCGCCGCCGTCGACCAGCGGCAGCAGGTCGACGACGGCGTCGGGCACGGCGCGCAACAGGCCCTCGGCGATGGCCTCGGCGGCCTCGGCGGCGGACAGCGACTCCTTCATGCCGCTGGGCGCCACGACGAATCGGTACACGGTTGTCTCCTCGTTGTCCTCGGTTGTCTCTCAGGGCGCGACGCCGAGCAACGGCCACACGGCGAGCGCGAACGCCAGGACCAGGGCGGCGGTCAGCGGTCCCAGGACGGCGGACAGGCGCAGCAGGTCACGGGGCGTGTAGGTGGGGGTGTCCGGCACGTCGGCGAAGAGCGCCACCGGCTTGGCGGAGGCGGGCAGCGTGTGGCAGAAGCCAGCCGCCGCCGTGGAGGCCAGGGCGGCGGCGACCGGGTCCACGCCGCAGGCGGCGGCGGAGGCGACCACCAGGGGCACGAGGACGCTGGAGCGCGCGGAGCGCGACTGGAGCACCAGGTGGGCGGCGGTGCTGACCGTGACGACGACGGCCAGGAAGAGCCAGGCGGGGACCGTGGCGTCGCCCGGCAGTCCCGACGTCAGCCAGCCGGCGGCGCCGGAGTCGGCCAGCGCGACGCCCATCGCCATGGTGGCCGCCATGAACAGCAGCAGCGACCAGGGCACGGTGGCCAGCGCGTCCTTCAGCCTGATGGTGCCGAGGGCGGGCGCGGTGATGACGACGGCCCCGATGAGCGCGACCAGCGCGGGCGGCACCCCGTGCAGGGGCTCGCTGCACCACAGCAGGACGACGCTGGCCAGCAGCCCCGCGCAGCGGGTCTCGGCCTGGCTCAACGGTCCGGTCACCCGCTGCTCGGTGTGGCGTTGGATGTCCTCGACGGCGAGGTGGACCGGGCCGCGACGGTCGGCGCGCCGGGTGGTGGTCAACAGGACGACCTCGGCGGCGAGGTGGGAGGAGACCACGGCCAGCGGCAGCCCGAGCAGCAACCACTCGTGGAAACCGATGCGTTCGCCGGTGCTCTCCCAGAGCACCGAGACGGTGATGAGGTGGGCGCCGGCGCCGATCAGGGTGGCGACGGCGGACAGCAGGATGACGGTGGGGAAGAGCAGCGCGAGGGCGACGACGAGCCGGGGGCGGCCGGCCAGCGCCCGGGCGAGGGCGAGGAAGACGGGCAGCGCGAGGGCGGCCCGCCCGGAGGTCGCGGGGATCGCGAAGGCCGTGACGACGAGGGCCGCCGTGGTGAGGTGCGTCAGCTGCCGCACGGTGCGCGCCCCGGTGACGAGGAACGCGGCGGCGCGGGCGGCAAGGCCGCTGCGGGCCACCGCGGCGGCCAGCACGAAGGCGCAGATCAGCAGCCAGACGGTCTGGTCGCCGAGGGTGGCGAACAGGGTGTCGGCGCTGACCACGCCGGTGATGGTCAGGGCGAGGCCGGCGCCCAGCGCCACGTAGGTGTCGTCGATGGGCGTGCCGATCCAGGCACAGGTGGCCAGGGCGAACACCACGAGCGTGAGGCGGGCGTCACCGCTCAGGCCGGGGAAGTTGGTCGGGACGAGCAGCAGTCCGCACACGCTCAGCGCCACGCAGAGGGTGGCGGCCTGCCGGTTGGTGAGGGTCACCCGACCAGTGTTCGAACCGGCGGTGAGCCGTGGATGAACCGTTCATGAGAGACACTTCATCTAGGTCCTGTCCGGCTGCGGCAGCCGGTATCCCATGCCGCGGATGGTCTCCACCCGGTGGGCGCCCAGCTTCTTGCGGAGCGCCCGCACGTACACGTCGACGATGTTGGAGCCGGGGTCGAAGTCGTACCCCCAGACGTGGGAGAGGATCTGTTCCCTCGACAGCACCTGCCCGGGGTGGCGGAGGAAGAGTTCGAGGAGCACGAACTCCCGCGCCGACAGGTCGACCAGGGACTCCCCGGCGCGGGCCCGGCGGGTGCGCAGGTCAAGGCTGAGGTCGCCGCAGCGCAGCACCGTCACCTCCGGGGCGCGGGCCGCGGTGCGCAGGCGCAGCCGCACCCGGGCCAGCAGTTCCTCGAAGCGGAAGGGTTTGGTCATCCAGTCGTCGGCCCCGCCTTCGAGCCCGGCCACGGTGTCCCGCACCGAGTCGCGGGCGGTCAGCACGATCACGGGGAGGGTCACCCTGGCCTCCCGCAGCTCGCGCAGCACCGTGAAGCCGTCCCTGCCCGGCAGGCCGATGTCGAGGACGACCAGGTCGAATCCGCCGCCGCGGGCCTGGCCGAGCGCGGTGTCGCCGTCGGAGGCGACGGTGGTGACGAAGCCGTTGGCCCGCAGGCCCTTCTCGACGAAGGACGCGATGCGTTCCTCGTCCTCGGCGATGAGGATGCGGTTCACTCCGACTCCTGAAGACGCTGGGCGTGCTGGCTCTGCTGGACCGGCAGGACGAGGACGAAGGTGGCGCCGCCGCCCGGCGTTGGCCGGTGCTCGACCCGGCCGTGGTGGCCCCGGGCGATGGCCCGGACGATGGACAGGCCGAGTCCGGCGCCGCCGCGCTCGCCGCCGCGCCGGGTGGTGCCGCGCCGGAAGCGTTCGAAGATGACCTCGGCGTCCCGCGGCGCGACGCCGGGCCCGGTGTCGGCCACGTACAGCTCGACGTCGCCGGCCACGAGCCGCGAGCCGATTTTGACGGTCTGGCCGGGGCCGGTGTGCTGGACCGCGTTCTGCGCGAGCTGCACCATGGCCTGGGTGACGCGCTGGGCGTCCAATGCCACCTCGTGCTCGGCGACCTCGGGCAGCTCCCAGCGGCGGTCGCCGAGCGCCCTGGCCTTGACGAAGACGTCGGCGGTGAGCTCGGCGAGTTCGACCGGGGCGGCGCGGACGAAGTCGGGGCGTTCCGCCGTGGCGAGCAGCAGCAGGT